>NZ_JBIQOB010000025.1:0-47711 GCF_044130285.1 Acinetobacter sp. BSP-28 | reverse complement strand
GGATCTGAAGAGAACCTATGGCCCAGGTTAAGCATGTGTACCAGGCAAAAGGAACGGCTGGCTAACGCCACTATACAAGGCATCACACCTATACACTTTTTTAGATTGAATGCTTTACTTTGGAATTGAGGCATGTATAGGGTTGTTATACTGTTATAATTTCTCATCTTTTTATATTTCACCCCCAATCTCTTATGAAACTCATTGATAACCTCAACAATACTTTAGGTTCAGATATAGGGGAAAATCTCAGTAGCAAATCCAGATTAAAGATTGCCGCTTCATACTTTTCAATCTATGCCTATGCTGCTTTAAAAAAAGAATTAGAAAAGATCGAAGAGCTGCAATTTGTTTTTACATCTCCAACCTTTGTCGCTGATAACGTCACAGATAAGCTAAAAAAGGAAAAACGTGAGTTTGTTATTCCTAAACAAGACCGTGAAAGCAGCCTGTATGGAACAGAATTTGAAATTCACTTAAAAAATCAGTTATCACAAAAAGCAATTGCTAAAGAATGTGCGGATTGGATACGACGAAAAGCAAAATTTAAGTCAAATAATAGCAATGCACAGATGCAGGAATTCATCAGTATTCAGAAACCTGAGCAGTCTTTAACCTATATGCCTATTCAGGGTTTTACCCCGATGGGACTTGGCTTTGAAAAAGGCAATGCGATTTCCAATATGGTGAACTGCTTTGATGAGCAACCAATGGTGCAAACCTATATTCAGCTATTCAATCAAATTTGGAATGACACCTCAAAAGTTGAAGATGTCACCAGTGAAATTATTCGACACATTGAGTCTGTCTATCAGGAAAATCCACCTGAACGTATTTATTTCTTAATGCTTTACAACATCTTCAAAGACTTCTTGGAAGATATCAATGCAGATGTCATGCCGAATGATCTCACAGGTTATCAAGATAGCTTAGTATGGAATAAGCTGTTCAATTTCCAAAAAGATGCAGCAGTAGGCATCATCAATAAACTAGAAACTTATAATGGCTGTATTTTGGCGGACAGTGTTGGTTTGGGTAAGACCTTTACCGCATTGGCTGTGATCAAATACTACGAATTACGAAACAAGAGCGTTCTGGTTTTATGTCCTAAGAAATTGGGAGCAAACTGGACGAATTATAACGCCAACCTAGTCACGAACATTTTTGCTAAAGACCGTTTTAGCTACGATGTGCTGTATCACACGGATCTCTCTCGCAAAGGTGGTGAAACCCTAGGCATAGATTTGGCGAAAATCAATTGGGGCAACTATGACTTAGTTGTGATTGATGAATCGCATAACTTCCGTAACCGTGGCACGTTTAAGGATCGTGAAACACGTTATGACCGCTTAATGAATCAAGTGATTCGTCAGGGCGTGAAAACTAAAGTGTTAATGTTATCTGCTACGCCAGTAAACAATCACTTTACTGACCTTAAGAATCAGCTCGCCCTTGCTTATGAAGGGAATGCAACGTTATTGGAAAATAAGCTCGATACTGAACGTGATATCGAAACCATATTCCGTAGAGCACAGGCCAGCTTTAATGCCTGGGCAAAACTAGATCCTGCCCAACGGACAACTCAAGCAATTCTTAACCTTCTGGATTTCGATTTCTTTAAGCTGTTAGATAGCGTGACGATTGCTCGTTCAAGAAAACACATTCAAACTTTCTATGACACCAAAGATATTGGACAGTTCCCTCAACGACTCAAGCCGATTTCATTCCGTTGTGCATTATCAACCGATCAGGATAGTGTTTCTCTGAATCAAATTTATGCAGATCTGTCTTTAATCAAGATGTCAGTCTATGCACCAGTCAGTTATATCTTTCCAAGTGCTTTAAAAAAGTATGAAGAGATTTTTGATACTCGTGTAGAAGGCAAAGGTAAATTAAGACAGGTAGACCGTGAAAAAAGTTTACAGGCCTTGATGACGGTCAACTTGCTGAAACGCCTAGAAAGTTCTGTCCATGCGTTTAGGCTGACGCTCAACGTTTTAAAGACAAATATTGAAAATGTACTCGCTAAAATTGCGGACTTTGAAGCTCGTCAGGCGGATGATGAAGTTAGTATTTCACCCGACTTTGGCTATGATGAGGATGAAAATGGTGAGTTGCTTAATACTGAAGACCTTATTGGCAATAAGCTAAAAATTCATTTGGCTGATATGGATCTGTTGAGCTGGAAAACGGATCTAGACGGTGACTACCACATTATTCTCGGTTTACTGCGAATGATTCAGCCAATTAACGCTGAAAAGGATGCCAAACTACAACATCTTAAAGCGCATGTTGTTGAGAAAATTCAGAACCCAATTAATGCCAATAACCGTAAAGTCATCATATTTACTGCCTTTGCGGATACAGCGAATTATATCTATGAGCATATTGCTCCTATCCTGCTGGAAACCTATGGTCTGCACAGTGCCAAAGTGATCGGCAGTGATAATACTTCAACGATTAAGACCAGAGTGGGAAGCCGTCAAAGTTATGATATGCAGGGCTTGCTCACTCTATTCTCTCCACAATCAAAGCAAAAAGCAGACGTATTCCCTGAAGAATCCAGAGAAATTGATGTGCTCATTGCAACGGACTGTATTTCTGAAGGACAAAACTTACAGGACTGTGATTATTTGATTAATTTCGATATTCACTGGAATCCTGTACGCATCATTCAACGCTTTGGGCGTGTGGATCGTATTGGCTCATCAAACAGCGTCATTCAGCTCGTTAATTACTGGCCTGACATTAGCCTAGATGAATATATTAACTTGCGTGAACGGGTCGAGAATCGCATGGTGATCGTTGATATGACCAGTACGGGAGATGATAACGTCCTCAGTGCCCAAGCTAATGATATTGCCTATCGTCGTGAACAATTACAGAAGCTACAAACTGAAGTTTTAGACTTGGAAGATGCCAACACAGGGGTTTCTATTACTGATTTAGGTTTGAATGACTTCCGTATGGATTTGCTTGGCTATATGGAAGAGCATCCTGAATTGGAGCGATTACCGAATGGACTACATACTGTTGTGCCTGCACAGCCAGAACTCGGTTTAAATGCGGGAGTCATTTTCACCCTAAGAGCACGACATCCTGAGTCGCCTAACAGCCAAAGCAACCGCTTATATCCATATTACTTAGTTTATATTAATCAAGGCGGTGAAGTCGTTTATGACTATACCCAAGCCAAATATTTATTGGATGTAGCTCGTAAAGCATGTCGAGGAAAAGATCATCCGATTCCTGAAGCGTATGAAAAGTTCAATGAGAAAACCAATGATGGACGAGATATGAGCCAATATTCAGAATTGTTGGATATTGTGATTCATACCATTCAGGACGTAAAAGCGGAAAAGGATATTGATAGCCTTTTCTCAGGTTTGAGCACTTCTGCGTTAGTGGATGTAGTTTCTGGATTAAATGACTTTGAGCTGATTAGCTTTATTGTGATTGAAGAACCTTAAGCATGAAGTTATACAAGTTTCCGCAGCAGGCTAAAGTGGATCGGTTAATTCCGAAAAATAAGTTTTATGAACAAGGAAAAGCCAATACCAAGATCGAACAACTATTTGTTGATCAAGTGGAAAATATACGGTGGGCTTACAAGTTGGCTTCATCTACAATTCACCTCCAAGATCAGGAAGATTTGAAGGAAATTCAAATCTTTCGAGTGAAAAGTCGGGTTGAAGATTTAGATGTGTCGATTCTATCTTTCATTGATAAACTCATTCTCACTCCAATTATTTTTGAAGTGGTTTATCAAGATAAAGTGAAAGTTGTTGCAACCTATAAGCGTTTGAATCAAGCAGATAAAACTAAAGCGGTGATAGGTCAATATTATGCTTCTGAGTGGCTAGAAGATCATGATCGTGTTGAATTGCCTCTTTACTTAAAACTGGCTGATCTATATGAACATTTCATCGCACAGATATTGCCGATCGCATTAAGTAAAAATCAGGAAAACGATAATGAATCGGTTTCTATTGAACTTCAATTGCAAAAAGCTCAACAGCTTGAAAGCTTACAAAAGCAGCTTGATAAGCTGAAATCCAAGTTGAGAACGGAAAAACAGTTTAATCGTAAGGTTGAACTCAATAAGCATATTCATGCACTTGAATCTGATTTAAACAAATTAGTGAATTAAATATAAAGGTATATTGATGGACAAGTTAAAAATGCACAGCCCGAACCTTGTTGATAGCAACATCGAAAAAATTGCAGCACTGTTTCCAAACTGTGTGACGGAAGCACAAGGTGAAAATGGCGAGCTAAAAAAAGCCATTGATTTTGAATTACTTAAACAAGAACTTTCACAAGTTTTGGTTGAAGGTGAGCAGGAACGCTATCGTCTTGATTGGGTCGGTAAAAAAGAAGCCATTTTAACGGCTAATGCACCAATTGCGAAAACCTTGCGCCCATGTCGTGAAGAAAGCGTTAATTTTGATAAGACAGAAAACTTGTTTATCGAAGGTGACAACCTAGAAGCCTTAAAACTTCTGCAAGAGAATTACTTGGGTAAAGTCAAGCTGATTTATATTGATCCACCTTATAACACAGGTAATGACTTTATTTATGAAGATGATTTTGCTGAAAGTATAGACGCTTTTTTTGAAAAATCACACCAAATAGATGAAGATGGTAATCGTTTAATTGCAAACACTGAAAGTAACGGTCGCTTTCATTCTGATTGGCTAAGTATGGTATATAGTCGATTAAAGTTAGCTAGAAACTTACTTTCTGATGATGGCTCAATTTTGATTAGTATTGATGATAATGAGCAAGAAAATTTAAAAAAAATTTGTGATGAAGTTTTTGGCTCAAAGAATTTTATTAATCAATTTGTTTGGAAGAAAAACAGTAGTGGAAAAACCGTAAGTAAGCAATTTCCTACTAATATTGAATATGTATTAATGTATTCAAAAAATTTTTTAGCACACAAATTTAATGTTGTTTATAAACCATTATCTGAAGCAACCTTAAAAATGTATAACAAAGATGATAATGATGGGAGAGGAAAGTATCGTTTATATCCTCTACAGAAAACAGGAGGAGCTGGCCCAGAAACAACTTATGATTATGTGGATAATAATGGAAAAGTTTGGCCTTGTCCTGCAAAAGGTTGGAGGATGAATAAAGAAAAATTGAAAAAATTAGAAAATGATGGACGTTTAGAGTTTGGAAATTCCACTTTATCAGAAAAGGCTTATTGGAATGAGCGAGATAGTGAGGGGAAAGTAGCAGATACTTTGTGGGATGATATTGATGAAGGAAATGTAGGAACGGCAGAAGTTTCTAAATTATTTGGCTTTGTGGCCTTTAATCATCCTAAACCAACAGGCTTATTGAAAAGAATTATAGAACTTGGAACAGATCAAGATTCAATTATTTTAGATTTTTATAGTGGTTCCTCCACTACCGCAGATGCCGTTTTTCAAATTAACATGAAAGACCAAGGACAAAGAAAAATTTTACTTGTTCAGATCCCTGAAGATATTGATGTACATTCAGAAATGTACAAAAAAGGCTATAAAACGATTGCTGAAATCTCTAAAGAACGTATCCGTCGTGCTGGTAAGAAAATTTTAGAAGATAATGCTAATAAAGAAGGTATTGAAAACTTAGATATTGGTTTCCGAGTTCTAAAAATTGACTCAACCAATATGAAAGATGTGTATTACACACCTGACGCTTTAAAACAAGCTGATATGCTGGATTTAGCTTCAAATATTAAAGAAGACCGTACATCTGAAGATCTGTTATTCCAAGTCATGTTGGATTGGGGGCTTGAACTTTCTTTACCGATTGAACGTAAAACTATTGCAGGAAAAGAAGTCTTTTACGTTGCAGGCAATAGCCTTGTAGCTTGTTTTGATGATTTGACTTTCGATGTGGTTGATGAAGTTGCCAAAGATCGTCCTTTACGCTTCGTATCGGCAGAAAAGGCCATTCATTTAGACCATCATAAAACTAATATCAAAGAACGCTTTAAACAGCTCTCTCGTGATACTGAAGTTAAGTTTCTTTAAGAGGGTTAGATAATGGAAATCCGTTTTAAAACTCTTGATTATCAGAAAGATTCTGTACAAGCGATTGTGGATTGCTTTAAAGGACAACCACGTTCTGAAGGTCATCGTTACATGATTGACCAAGGTGCAGCTAAAGTAAAAAAAGCAACTGCACAGGTTGATATGCTTGAAGAAACCTTGGACTTACAAGGTGGCAAGGCTAAAAAAGTGATTGCCGATGTTGGTTTTGAGAATGCCCATATTTTTGATCTACAAGCTGTACTGAAAAACATTCAGGAAGTACAAGCAGCAAGTGGATTACAAAGATCATCTCAACTCATCACGGATGATAATGGCAAAGGCAAGAACCTGACCAAAAGCCAATTAAACCTTGATATTGAAATGGAAACAGGTACAGGTAAAACCTATTGCTATATCCGTACTATGTTTGAATTACATAAGCAGTATGGCTGGTCGAAATTTATTGTGGTCGTACCAAGCATTGCTATTCGTGAGGGCGTTTACAAAAGCCTGAATATGATGGCTGATCATTTTCAAGAGCAATACGGCAAAAAGGCCCGTTTCTTTATCTATGATTCCAAAGCATTACACCACTTGGAAAGCTTTAGCTCGAATGGTGGCATTAATGTCATGGTGATTAACGTTCAAGCGTTTAATGCGACAGGTAAAGATAACCGTCGTATCTATGATGAACTGGATGAATTCCAATCGCGTCGTCCAATTGATGTGATTAGTCGTAACCGTCCAATTTTGATCTTGGATGAACCGCAAAAGATGGGTGCAGATAAAACCCTAGAGTCTTTATCTAACTTCAACCCATTGTTTATTCTGCGCTATTCAGCGACACATAAGCGTAACTATAACCTTGTCTATCGTTTGGATGCCTTGGATGCCTATAACCAAAAACTGGTGAAAAAAATCACTGTAAAAGGTGTGGAAGTACAAGGCTTAACGGGTACACATGGTTATTTATACTTACAGGACATCATCGTATCTAAATCTGCACCTGTCGCTCGCTTGGAAATTGAGATAGAAACCAAGAATGGTTTTAAACGTGAAGTCAGAAAGGTTAGTAAAGGCGATAACCTTTACGATATTTCCAATAAGGCCGAACAATACAATGACCGTTATGTCGTCTCAGACATTGATGCACGAGATAACTCGGTGACTTTCTTGAATGGCACCAAAATTCATGTGGGTGAAGCATTAGGGCATGTTGATGAAAAGATCATGCGTACCATTCAGATCCGTGAAACGATTCGTGCACACATTCAAAAAGAGCGTCAGTTATACAATCAGGGTATTAAAGTCCTGAGTCTTTTCTTCATTGATGAAGTGGCAAAATATCGTCAATATGATGAGGATAATAATCCTGTAGATGGCGAATACGTTCAAATTTTCAAGGAACAGTATCAACAGGTACTCAATGAAGTTCTGGATCTAAACTTAGAAAATGACCCATATTTTGACTATCTGAAAGCAATTGAGGTAGACCGTACTCACAACGGTTATTTCTCAATTGATAAGAAATCAAAACGTCTTGCCAATCCAGCAATTGATAAGAAAGCTGAAGAAGCTCAGGTATCGAATGATACAGACGCTTATGACCTGATTTTAAAAGATAAAGAACGCCTACTTTCCTTTGAAGAGCCAACTCGTTTTATTTTCTCTCACTCAGCGTTACGAGAAGGTTGGGATAACCCGAACGTGTTTGTGATCTGTACTTTAAAGCATTCAGATAATGTAATTTCTCGTCGCCAAGAAGTTGGCCGTGGTATGCGCCTTGCAGTGAATAAATTTGGCGAACGTATGGATGCCAACCATTTCCAAGGGGCCTTAGGAGAAATTCATAAACTGAATAATCTCACAGTTGTGACCAATGAAAGTTACAAAGAGTTTGTGTCGAATCTACAATCAGAAATTCTGAATACGATTCAGAATCGCCCCACACAAGCTACCCCTGATTACTTTAAAGGGAAAATCTTTAAGTTATCAGATGGTTCTAGTGTTGAAGTCACTGAATTGATGGCAAAGCAAATCAATAAGCATTTGTCTAAGCACGATTATATTGATGACAATGATCAGTTAACGCCAAAGTATCACGAAGCGAAAGATCAAGGCACGCTGGCTGAATTGCCTGAAAACTTGGTTGCATATACTGAGCAAATTCACAAGCTGATTGATGGGCTGTTTGATCCTAAAGCTTTGGAGGGTATGGCTGATAATGGCAATAAAAAGCTAACCAATACGATCAACCAAGCCAATTTAGAACGTAAAGAGTTTCAGGCTTTATGGTCTCGAATTAACCGTAAAGCAGTTTATCAAATTCATCTGGATTCTGAAAAACTCATTGAGCAAAGCATTAGTGCTGTTGAACGTACTGCTGTTGAACGCAATAATAAATTTGTGGAAACGCTGAGTTATAAACTTGCAGAAGCTACACAGAATGATGAATCCACCTATGAGCAAGTCAAAGCCAAAGAAATGTTTGGGAAGGTGACTTCAAAAACTGAGGTTGCGAATATTTCTATTCAGTCTCAAGTGACCTATGATCTGGTTGGCAATATTGCCGATGATACCAATCTCACTCGTAAAACGGTTGCCCGTATCTTACAGGGAATTAACGCTGCGGTATTTTCACAATTTAAGTTGAATCCAGAAGCTTTCATTCGTGAAATGAGTCGTATCATCAATGAACAGCAAGCAAAAATGGTCATTCAAGGACTGAAATATAATCCTTTAGATAGCACTTATCCTGACAATGAAATATTTGTAAGTAATGAGAATATTCCATTACAGGCGTATAAGGCAGAGCGTCATATCTGGGATTATGTCGTCACTGATTCTGATAATGAGCGTAAATTTGTTGAAGAGTTGGATGGTGCAGATGAGGTGGTCGTCTACGCTAAACTTCCTGATCGTTTCCAGATCCCTACGCCTTTTGGTAGCTATAACCCTGACTGGGCGATTGCTTTCAATAAGGATAAAGTACGCCAAATCTATTTCGTTGCAGAAACTAAAGGCTCAATGCTAGACAGTGACCTACGGGAAAAAGAGAAACGTAAAACTGAAAGTGCTGAAAAGTTCTTCGCTACTATAAATCAAGAAAATCAATCATTGGGGGATGCAGTTCAATATTCTGTGATTGATAGTTTTGGTAGTTTGATGAAATTAGTTCAATAAATATTAACTGTAAAAAGATGGTGAAGCCCCTTATTAAACATATAAAGCTTCACCATCTTGTGAAAGGGGAGAGAGCATAACAAATGCAGTAAACGCCTGACACGCGCCACTATACAAGGCATCATACCAATACACCTTTCCTGAAATACCCTTTAATAGTATCAATGGATAGATTTAGTTCTAATGCGATTTCCTTATATTTTAAACCTTGGGCTTTTAATTTAATCGCTTTAGATTTATTGGTCTGAAGACTTTCACGATAGATGACCCGTTCAGCTATCCCTTTTTCTCGTCTTGATTCCAACGTTCTTTCCAACTTCCTTTCTCTTGCCAATTCATTTGGAATAATAGCCCTTAAGCGTGGTAAGACTTCTTCAGGAATAAGATCCTCTAACTCACGATAAATCGTTTCTCGTCTGTAGCGATAACGATGTTCTTTACCTTCAATTTGGGTCTTTTTGGCTCGGTTGATTACACTTGAACAATAAGAAAGAGCTTCTTGATGTGACAAGCTTGGAGTAAATTTTCTTGCACACTCAGCGACTTCATTTTCTAGTGCATCTGAAATAGTAAACCAACTTAAAGCGTTTGCTAGATGGTACAACAATAGGTCACGCATACCAGCTGGTAGACCTGGGCCTTTTTTATTTAAAGCTACTTGGCACTCAATGATGATTAAAAGATCCTGATAAACAAGATACCAACGAGCATAAATACTGCCAGCTGTATTTGCTTTTCTGACAGGTTTTAATCCTTTATTAGCTCGAAGAACATTAATATCTCGGATCTTATCTTTATATTCTTGACGTGAAAAAGGCATAACTTGATCATGCAACCAATCAAAATCAAATACCTTTTTATGTCGTTCTTCAGCTTTAACAGTAAAGTTTTCTACCTTACTATTGGTACTTCCAACAAGCCGCAAAACACGTGTAGCATCCGCACTTTGTTTATCTGCTCCACATACATCAACTAAACGTCTTTGACATGCTTGCCAGCGCGGAAGAGCATTAGGATGAGTTGGATTAATTAACCAATAAAAGTGAACACCACGGCCCGAATAAACAATGCAATTTGGCTCAGGGATCTGCGCTCTTACTAAACGATCTAAACGATCTTCAACCAGTGCTGGAATTGCTAGTAGATTTTCTTCTATAGAAAAATCTAAATCATGTAAATCAATATCAATAAAAAGTGCTTGAAGTGTGTGAAGATTTTTTATTGTTCTCCAACCATAAAATGCGTTTGGAGTTACATAAACATCAGCTTGCTTTACAAAATATGGGATATGGTTTTGAGCTTCGTCAAACGTAAAAGTCTGCCATTTTTTATTTTCGTTTTTTGGAGTCCAGGCAATGATAGTGCCAGGCTTTTTATCGGCTAGGCTTTTATTATGTAAAAAGTTTATATGATCTTCAGGTGACTCAAACAATCCATGTTGATCAAACTTTACCGCTGTATTTCCCATTTATATTTACTCTTATAACTTCAGAGTAGCAATGGAAGGAATTGCAAATCATTTGTATAAAATTCTTTCGTTTTTTATATACAAAGTATGATTATCTATTGCAATTGCCACGGTAAACTGTAATATTGTCTACAGATTACAGCAGCTAGCCCTCCAAGCTAAACTAAGTGATCCAGTGATATAAAAGCCCTGTCGAATTTTACCGCCAAGTAAATGAGTTCGATGGGGCTTTTCATTTTCTTGAAATATTTATACTACAACTAGACTTACAAAAACAGTGTAAAAGCGTAATAACTCCAAATTAAACATCAATTAATTGATATTTTTTTAAACAATCTCCGCAAACTAAGTTTAACTGTGGCTTACCCCAAACATTGCTCTTACATCCAGGACAACTATATTTTTTTTTATTTTTATCCCCGTTGTTGCCTGGTGGTTTCATTTTTATAATTTCCATTTTTGATAAAGCACTAATAATTAACTCTTTTTCTTGTAGCTTATGTTGATCACCTCCATTCAGCTGTATTTGTTGAATTTCCTTCTCTAATTTGGCTCTGATTGGCCCTATTTGCTCAGAAGATAGAATAATTCGGTCATACCAGGTAACTATACAATTTTCCTCTACAAGCTCCTTATAAGCTCGTTCAAGCATACCTCCTGAGATAACATAATCTGACATATTTTGACCTGTCTTTTTACCGCCTGGTTTCCCGTTGTGAGATGGCATTAACCCTATAGATTGCATCTTTGCAGACCACTCTTCGTTATGGTATCCAGCCCGACTAGGCACACCAAATTCAAATTGCCACTGATGCACCATTTCATGAGCAAGTGTTTGATATATATCAATATTTTCCACAACCCCAAACCATTCAGGATTTAACGCTATTTCATGGTATAGGCTATCGTTACCCTTACTACCAAAGCGATTTTTATAAAAGTAGCCAGCTGTTCTTTTATTAGCTCTTAATGTGATTACACAGTTAGATAAACTTCCACCAAATAACTGCTCATTAAACTTTTGAAATGCTCTTTGCAGCTTTAAATAAATTTCTTCAGTTGGACTATTTAAGTTCATAAATAACGATATTTTTTAGGTTTTATTTATTGTATCGTACGAAACAAAGTATATATATGCAAATTCTTAGATTTGAAACAATTTAGATACCTTAGATCATTGTCTGAGTAAAAAAAAGCCAAGATATAGAATATCTTGGCTATAAAAATAAAAGCAAAATTAACGTGATTTTACTTTTGAATTACTTAAATTTATCTGTTCAATACCAGCCTTTTTACTAGCGTCTTTAGGATAAGAAATTTGAACTTTATCGCCCACATTTATAGGGTTTTTTAGATTACTTTTCACATGAAGAGCAAAATATTTCGAGTTTTCCCCAAGTTGTTGAATATACTCTTTTGGCGTTTCAGCAATAATTTCACCTTTATAAGATTTACCAATTTGAGTAGAAACTATATTAGCTTCTTTAGATAAATCTATATTCATCTGAGAAATATTCTTTAAGAGATCCGTCTTTTCTATGCCTAAAGATGAAGCTAAAAGTTCAAAATCATTACTTTTTTTACTGAGTTGAATTAACTCTGAAATTGGAATTTCACTAAAAATTTTTTTATAATGCTCTTCCATTAATTCAAATGAAGTTAGCTTGTGGGCCTGAATAAAGTTTTTTATTTCTGGCAATACAATATCAACTGTTTCACCTAAATGACTTCCAAAACTGGTCACAAGGTCTGTTGTGAAAACCCCATTTCCTTTTGCTCTTAAATTAAGATGATTAAACTCTTTATCCTGGGTGTCATGGGTACTAACTCTAGCTGAGTTAAAAGTAATTGATTCAGCCTTGTAATCTGAAGTTTCACTTAAAGTTTTTAAACAATGCTGTGCTAAACGTCCTCCAAGACTATGCCCTGTTTGAATAACTTTCTTAATATCAAAACCCTGATCAATCAAATCGTCTATAACTGAATCAGTAAATTTTACTGCTGAAATATCAGCCTTTGTTTCCTTCCAATTCATCACAATTTTTAAATCAGTAACTATATCTTTTACCTTCGTAAAATCAGTACCTCGATGGGCTACGATCACCTCACCGCTACTCTCATTGATATAGGCTAATCCTGAATGATTAGATTTTTCATCAAATGTAGTGGAAAAAAGTGCAAAATCTTTAACTCCATTTTCTTTGGCCTGGGCCTGATATTGATAAGTATTTTTTGAAGCATCCAGTAGATTTTTAATGTTTGTCATACGTTTTCAATCACTTTAATCTTATTGTTTTCCGCCCAGGCAATAAATTTTTCACTAAATGCCATAGCTTCCATAAAGCCGTAAGTTTCATAAGTTTCTACTAACTTATTTTGATTTAAATCAAAATATTTCAAAAAACTCTTACTGTCTTTACGAGTAAAAACCTCAGTAACTAAAATATTTTTATATCCAAAAACACTATTTATATATTCAGGAATATTTAAAGAAAATTTAGAATCTTTAAATTCTTTATACTCTTCAATTTTACTTAAAGATTCATTTAATCTTATAAAAACAGTTTTAACCTCATCTTTATTAATCTGAAGAAGTACACTGATTTTACTATTTACAGCGATAAATGCAGACAAGGCTTTCTCGTCCGTTATTTTAATTTTATTTTTTATATTCAATGACATATCAAGAAAATATAGAGTTGTTCCATCTAGATATTTTGAAATAACAATAATGCTTTGATCACTCTCATAGAATCTTGCTTGAATTATATTTCCAGGCACAGAACAAGAATTTATAAGCTTTAAATCATCATCTAATATAAAAACATTTTCTAGATCTTTATGACTTACATTTATATTTAATTTTTCAATTGTGGGTGGATGAATTTTTTTAGAACTAACTAAATACTTATTCCCATTAATTAAATTTAAACAATCTATTGATTCAAATCCTCGTGAATGCTCATGAGTAAATTCTGCTTTAGTAGATCCAGTTTGAAAATCAATTTTACTTATTTGTTTTGAATTATCATCAATGCAGATAAGAAAATTATTTGACCAAATTAAACTATTGATTGGGTTATTCTCCCCTTTCAATTTAATTTCTTTTTCAGTCTTAATAGCATCATTTTCAATTTTACATATTTCAATCACATCACTTGAATAACTACTTACAGCTAAGTATTCATTGTTTTGATTAAACGCCAAAGAAGTGATTGCGTACTTAACTTTCTTATCTAACATGATGTTTACTCCTGTTAAGTTGGGTTCTTACTCACCGTATAAGCAATATATTCAGCTAGAGCTTTTGCTTCTTTACGTTTAGCAAGTTTATGAGCTTTTTTATCTTCGATAATTTCATCTAAAAACTTCAAAAAGCTTTCTGCATTAGATTCATTAAGAGAAGCAAATTCTATAAAGTATTTACCAATTAATTTCGCTTTTTCTTCTGCTTCTTGATCCATTTTTTCTTTCAAACTATTCACTTCAGCAGTTAAGCGTTGCAGTTTTTGTAAATCTGTTTCAGACATATTTTTTCCTTTTTAAATAATAAAAAATGCGACAATTGAGAATACTAGCATACTAATTCCTAACATTATTAGCACTCGCTTTGCTACTTCTTCAAATTTTTCTGAAGAAGTAATTTCTAGCTTTTTACTTGTAAACCATAACAATAGTGCATTAGGTATCAAGATGATTAACAACTTAAAATTGTCTAGTATAGACACTAAAATTAATGCAACTATCACTAGGATACCAGCACAAATTTTTAAGGTTCTAACAATCTGTACTTGTGCAGCACTGAGTTCATAATATTCAATAAGTTTGATTGATAGCGGCTCATTCTTATATGTTGTAATTAACAGCCGTTCACCATTCATTAACCTCTTATAGTCATGAGAATTTTCTTCAACTCCAAATCTATTTAAATAGAAAAGTAGAGTTTCTTCATTATATACATCAGGCTCTATGACTGGCTGGCTTGTGCCTTGAGTCACCTCAATATTATATAGTTTGCTCATAATCACCTCTTCAGCATTGTGCTTTTGTCTTGAGCCTGGTCATGTGTTAATAATTTTAAATTAGATTGTCCCTGGTCATTTCTGTGGACTCTAACACGTTCTTTGAAATCCACTTTAGCAGTAGGTAGATCAGCTTTATTATGCACCATAAAAAAGCTACTTTCTGCTCCAAGTCTTTGCACAACAAAATGATCTGTTACGCCAACAATAAAGCCCTCATGTGTGCCTGGCTGCGGCTTCAATACTTTTAGATCCTTACCAACTTTCATGCCTTCAATGATAGAAAAGACTTTTTTCCTTTCTGCTTCTAGCTGACTTGGTGTTAATGCTTCAATTAGATTAGCTTTTTTTGGCGTTTCTTGTTTGGGTTGTTTGTTTAAAACAGCTGGCCCATTAACTTCTTGCAGTCTATCAATTTTTTGGTCTGTAATTAAACTTGCATTTTGATGATTACCACTTAAAGCAATTAGCCCTTTTTGATTAATCTGTCCTTTTTCCCACGCCTGTTTCAATCTTGATTCAAAAGTTTCTAGATACTGCTTTTCGGTAGTGCTTCTTAACTTATCTATATCCTTCCAACTTGAAATAGCTTGGTTTCTTCCTACGTCTAAGACTTCTAGCTCAATTAAGTTTCCAAAAACTGGCTGGATAGTTTTTAACTTATCTACTATTTGAGAATTTTCCTGGGCTATTCCCTTTAGTGGAGTTATTCGCTCTTCTTTTAGATTATTAACCGCATATTTAAAAAGATTAGCTTCAGTATCTATTATCACATTGAGCTTTACATTTTCCGCACCACTATTTATAGCAAGTCGTAAATCATTTAATAGCTCTTTTTCAGATTTTGAAAAATCTAGAACATACTCATTTTCAGGATTCTTTGAATTTGTTATCTCTAAAATTTGGCCCTTCATTGATCCAGGCTTTAGATGACTTAAACCAGTCATAGATACTCCATTTATTAAAAAAATGATTGAATCGTTGCGATTTGAGAAGTGATTTTGATTTCATTTGATTATAACTTAATGAAACGTGAAATTTAGTGCATTTTTGTTTCATATAAGATAGCAACTTGCTATACGAAAGAAATATCATTAGGATCATTTCATATAGTACAGGTTTTATAGTTTATGAGTGGTAAAAAAATTGGTTACAAGCGTGTTTCAACTGCACAGCAAAAACATGATAGGCAACTTCTTGGAGTTGCATTAGATAAAGAATATTTAGAAATAGCATCAGGTTCTAAAACTGATCGTCCTATACTAAATGAAATGCTTAGTTATATAAGAGAAGGTGACACTGTATATGTTCACTCACTTGATCGCTTAGGTCGTGACGCTTTGCATACAATCAATACTATCGAAGCTATATTAGCCAAAGAAGTAGGATTAGTTTTCGTTAACGAAAATTTGACATTAGATCCCCACACGGATGATCCAATGAAAAAAATGTTACTAGCTGTGTTTTCTTATTTTGCTGAATTTGAGAAAAAACTCTTAGCTGAAAGAAGGGATGAAGGAATAAGTATTGCTAAACGAAATGGACTTTATAAGGGCAAACAACCTAGACATAAACTAGAAAAGCGTTTAGAAATTGCTAAACAATTTGAAGATAGAGATATTAAGAAATTTGATAAGAAAAAGTTTCTTGCAGAAAATAATATTTCTTCAACTTTACTTTGGCGTTATCGTAAAGAATATGAAAAACACCAACAGGAGGAACTACTAAAAATTATGGGAACAACTATGCAATTGACTGAACTAAACAAAGCTAATATTACTTGATAGGCAAAAAATTAAAGTGGTGACTATATGAGTGATTTTGAACTTCCTGAACAGCAACGGGTATCTATTAAAGATACCTCTACTCAATCACGTTCAATTGCACCGAATGAAGTAGGCTTGATTATTGCTATAATTCTTGCCGTGATTTTATGGAACTTCATAGGTAATTGGGAACATCAAGACAGCTCTGCTCGTTACTTACTAGCTTTCTACGACTACACAATAGTAGAGCCACTTAAATTAATTCCTGAATTTTATGAATATTGTCGAACCCTAGAACTCACCCCCTATAACAACCTGAATTGGTTTCTAGCTATCTTAGCTATTTGTTTCTATTTATTTGTTTTAATTCCATTTTTATTAAAGATAATTTTAAAGTTCTTAGAAAAACTAAACCTTTATAACTACCGTTGGAAGCTGTTCTTTTTACCAGCACTTTTATACCTTGCTTTTCATTTTACAACCTGGCTCTTTAGATGATTAATACTTTTGATATTGCTGTTAATGCAATCCAATCAATTAAATTAAAGACTAAAATGCAAGCTGAAGTAAAAGAATATGGAATATAAAAAACTTCATAAATAAAAAAGCCCTCAAATGAGGGCTTTTTTTATTTAACGCTTCATCTTAACTGATTCTCTTTGGTCTTGTTTCCGATCAATTACTTTTTGATCCTCAAGTTTCCTACTGATCTCAGTATGTTGAGTTAGTTTGTTTTCGGCAATCTGTGCTGTTTGTTCTAAAACTTTTGCCTTAGATAATTCAGACTTCATTTGTTCATGAAACTGCTCCCTGCCCTGATTTTGAAATAAATCATTCCAATCAGTGCCAGGATCATTTTTAGCAAAACGTGGAGTTAAAACAAAGCCCTGAATTTCATTAGCGGCCTGAAGAGCATATTCCACACCAGGATTTAGTATTCCATTTTTACCCATTTCACGATTTTTAGCTTCAGAAATATGATCATTATCTGAAGCTAGGTAAATTTTACTCTCCTGGTATTTCTCCCTTAACTCTCTTGCAACATTTAGTAGATTGCCGCTATCGAAGGCTGCAACGACTGGCTGTTTCGTTTGTTCATGCAAAGTTATAGCGGTAGCTACCCCTTCTGCTATTAAAAAAGGTTTCCCATTTTGCAGCTCACCAAAAGCAGCAAAACTTCCACTTTTTTTAGCATCTTTCATATACCCTTTGAAGCCAGTAGCGTTAATAGTTTGGAGCATCATCAGCTTACCCTCGGCATTGTAACCAGGTACTAATAGATCTCCTTTTGTGAGGATCGTTTCCTTAATTCCCTTAGTCGCATTATCTTCACGCCATTGTTTCGCTTCTTGCCATGTTTTAGCTATTTTAACTTCACAGCCAGGCGGTAAATCTTCAGGATCGGGTACAAGTTTAATAACTTGGTTAATTCCAATCCCTTTTTTATCTAAATAAGAGTGCTGTTGTGCAACTTCAGCAACGCTATAAACCATTTGAGCCTGTTGTGCTGTTTTCTCATAAAGCATTTCTAGGCGTTTTTCATTATTAGCGCGATTTTGTGCTGCTTCTGCTCGCATTCTTGCAGTATCAACAACATTAAATGAAACACTATTAGACTTCCATTTTTCCTCTAAGCCTGTTTTAAAGTTGCGAATATAGCCAGCTGGACGACCATCAGAGAATCCCTTGTAAGAGCCACTAAACTGACCTTTTCTATCGCCCTCCACTGGTACACGGTGCATTTTTCCATCCATGATAGGATCTCCTTGCACCATCAAGCCAGCTTGCATTAAAGCTGCCTTAAATTCATCTTCAGGCCGAATACTTTTTGAAGTATCAGGCAAATCAATTTGATGCTGATTATGTGGAAGCCATTTTTCAAAAGGTGCATTTTCAACGCCTGCTGGCACATACCAAGCCTTTGCATCATTATCAAATTTTGCGCCCAATTGTTTAGCTTCATCTTTTTCAACATAAGGCACAGCTAAATATGTTTTTTCAGTTCGCTCTATAACTTCTTCCTGTTGCTCTACATTTTTAATAAGGTCTTTCATTGCTGGTGCAACATTATCTAAATCTATTTGAGCTGGAACAGGTGATTGCTGAATCTCCTCTTTTTCTTCTAACCACTTATCAAAAAGCTTACTATCTAAACCATCAGGTATATACCAAGATTTTTGAACTCGATCCCATCTTGCACCCAATTGTTTAGCTTCGTCTTTTTCCTCTACAGGTACATTAATAAAATTACGCTTACTAACTTGCTCTTTCTGTGACTCTTCAGGTGTAATCACTTTCCATTTTTCAAAAGGTGTCAGATCTGCGCCAGATGGCACATACCATGACTTAGCTTTTCCATCCCATTTTGCACCTAACTGTTTTGCTTCCTCTTTATCACCAAAACCTACGTCAATATAAGTTTTCTCTGTATTTTTACTTTTGGCGTTCATGTTTAACTCCGCATTAACAAGAGTTAGTAAATTTTTTGCTTGAGTTAAGGGGTCGCTAGTAACCTGAATCGCTTCATATTCTTCATTTTTCTGAAGAGTAACAGCCTTACCATTTTCAAAAATCAGAGTGTTAACATCCATATTAATTTGCTCTTGATCCGCATAATTAATAATGAATTTTGGCTGTAATTCTCGCTCTTCTTCACCTATATGGGTTGGCAGAATATTATCTGATATACGTGCAAAGAAGCCATTTTCCTGAGCAACTTTACTCAGGTTAAGCCATGTGGTTTGTGGTGAATCCCCTAATCCATTTTCTTTATAAGATCTAAGGCGTGAAATAACCTCTTCAGAATGAGATTGGCTGTTAACAGATAGATCATCATAGGCAAAACTAGCATCAGTAATATCGCCTAAATGTTTACTTACAGATCCAGTATTAGAACTAGGAGAATCAACACCGTTATAGGCAATTGATAAGAATCCTTTCTCATTAATAACACTTGAATAGTGATGCAAATTATTAGCTTCACCTACATAGGAAACTTTTAAGCTTTCTTGATTGCCATTTTTTTTAAGCTCAACTAAAGATGAAATTCCATTATCTTTAAATTGCTTTTCAAGTTCAGCTTGAAGATTTTTAAAGTTTTCAGAAAAATCACTTGTTTGAAGTTTTAACTCTTCCTCTTGAACTCTCTTAATAAAATTTTTAGCTTCACTTGATATGGTAACAGCATCACGGAATGGGTTTATAGCACTCGTAACAGCTAATACAGCTTCAGGTCTACCCAACATAACCATAGGGGAATCAATGTTGCTTATAAGCCCTATAGAGCCATCTTTATGAATATGAACATACGGATCTATAGCTTCACTGTTTTTCAGAAAGTGCGCTCTTAATTCTTCACCGCTTGGTTTTAACGCCAAAGTAAAACCAGCTTTTTTACCCATCTTATTTAGGGTTTTAACTGATTGGTCTAAATCTGTATTTTGTTGACGTAATAAAAATACTTGTTTGATCTCTTCAATATCTTGATCACTGGTTTGAGTGTTTTCTATTTTCTGCTCTTGGGATAAATCTAAAAGATATGAGCTAATTAAATCTGCATCTCTAGCTGCTCGAAATATTTCCTTTGGATCATCCTCTAACACCTTCACCCAACTCTTCAGATAAGCAATATGCTGACCTGGATCATGTCCAATTTGCAGCTCTTGACCAATAAATAGAGAAGCCATTTCAGCTCTCAGCTCTTCCTTTGCATAATTCACACTACCAAAGCCACCACTTAAATCACGATTTAATCTTGAGGGATGACCTGTGGCATGACCAAGCTCGTGTAAAGCTGTTGCATAATAATTATCGGCTGTTGGAAACTGTTCTTTAATTGGTAATGTGATCTCATCTGTACTGGGTCTGTAATATGCAGAGTCACCAGGTTTATGCCTAATTCTTACGCCTGACGCTTCCAGGATCTCTTCTGCTCGTTTATGCCGCTGCCATTCTTCTAAAGGCTTAATAACTTGCTCTTTTGGTGGTAAGCCTTCGACCTGTTCTGCATTAAAAACATTAGCAAAGAACACACGCGGCTTATCTAACTTCATTTGAACAGTTACTTGCTTACCATCTTTATCTAATACTGGCTTACCATCCTCATCTTTTAGAGCGACTTCTTCACTAAATTTCCAATAATGGACTGAAGTTGACTTTTCCCCCTTTCTAACTTGTGCGCCTAGTTTTTCTGCTCCTTTATAGGTAATCCAACGGTTATCAGTAAAGCCTTTTGCTTCTGCTACTGACATTAGATTAACTAAGTTCATACCTCTATAAGGGTTGCCAGTATTTAAGTTTATTGGAAGTACATCAATGCTTTTCCCTGCTTCCCAGGGCTTTTGCCACGGGGCAGTATTCGATTTAATTTGCTCTATTAGACGATCTGCAATGTCTTGAACATATTCCTTTTTCATTATTAATCTCCCTCATCGAACATGATTTTTAGTTCATCTTCAGGCGTGTAAGATGCACCGAATGAATCAGCTGTTTCAGGATCTACCTCGACCATTACACCAGGCACACCTAATAAAGATAAATCATCGGTTATTACTTCAATTTTTATATCATCAAGATCTTGGATCTCTTCTTGGGGTTTATTTTCCATATTGATCTCCTAGTTAATAATTACGGACAAAAATTGTTGTGCCGTTATTGAGTGAGTTATAAAGCTGTTGCTCTGAGTCATTCATCTTTGGTTTTTGAAAATTTGAGTTAGCGTTATAGTTCACGGGTTTATAACTTACTGGCTGGTAACTTGCCGCCTGATAACTATAACCTGAAGATTCCCCTTCACTTAAAGCTAAATAGCGATTTGAAACGAAACGTACATAGTTTTGAGTTTCTTTATAGGGAGGAATACCGTTGTATTTCATAACGGCCCCATGACCAGCATTATAGCCAGCTAGCACTTTAGTAAGATCACCGTTAAAAATTCTGCTCAAATATGCCAGGTACTTTGTACCAGCAATAATATTCTGCTCAGGATCATAAAGGTTACTTGGATTCACACCCATAAACTTTGCTGTACCAGGAAGGACTTGCATTAAACCTTGAGCGTTTTTATGTGATCGAGCTGTAGGCTTAAAAGCACTTTCTCTTGTGATTACTGCTATGGTTAGATTAGGATCAATTCCGTTTGCTAAAGAATGCTTTTGAATCAATTCCTCATACGGAACAGCATAGACATTAATAGAAAAAACACTAAGAGCTGTTGCTCCAATGGATGCAGTTAATAAGCGTAATGCACCCTTTTTAACAGCCATACGGCTTGTAAAAGATTTAGACATAGATCCACCTATAGACATTTATATTGCTGGCTATTCCAACAAAATTTTTTAGATTTATTTACAAATAGAGGTACAAGCGAATATTTTAAATTTTCGGCTTTAACTGCACCAAAATAACGGCTATCGAAGCTGCCCTTATTATAAGTTGAAATCATCCAATATTCACCTTCAGTAACATTATAAATTCCTGGCTTAACAGATTCTATTGATTTGCCATAACCATCTTTTTCTAATCTCTCAACCACAAACTTTTCGTTAACGAAAATTTTGTTATCTTTAATTTCAACCTTATCACCAGGTACGGCAACGATTGGTTTCATCATCATTTGAATATTTTCATCACAAATACGCATTAAGCCATTCTTGCTAGCCTGAAGGCGATAATCACTTTTTAATTGATCCGATAGAGTGGGGCAAAAGCCCACAACTCCACCACGTTCAAGACTTAATGATGTTCTTTTCCATAAACCTAATGGCAAACTATCTGTTAGATTGAATATTAATATACGACTCATAAATAGAGTCATAACCAACGTAAGAAAGATAACAGTAGCAACAACTATCTTTTTTTGGAGTTTATTAGCGGTTAGTTTCATTAAAATTCTAGTCCTGCTTCAGATCCCTTATTTCTTGTCAATTTACTACCTAAAGAAAAATCCTTAACTTGAGATTGATCACTACGATTTTCAGACTTAATCAATAAACGCTTTCTAACAACTTGAGATTCATTAAGTGCTTTTACTTTTGAACGATCTACAAAAACCTCGTCTAAAAAGAATAATGATTGTTCACCGTAAACAGGATTGTTACCTGCAACAAATACAAGCATATCTCCTGACTCGACAATTTTTTTACCATCTGTACTTTTCTTAGGAGCTTTCAAGCGTAATACTTCATCAGGCGTTAGTAAGGGTCTAGCGAACGCATGAATAGACTTATTAACATGACCAGTTACTGCGCCAAAACGTGCGCCACTTGTAGAAATTTGCTCTTCATGTCCTGTTTTAGTTCCCGACAGTTTAGAAATCCAATCAGCTGTTTCAATCTTGTTTGGAGCGTAAACGACACGGACATGGCAGTTTGCAGAAATGGTTTCTTCCCGACCATACGCATCACTAGCTCGTAATTGTTCAATATCCTGTGCAATTAAGTAAGCCTTAATCCCATAACCAGCAATATAAGGTAATGTATCTTCAAAAACCTTCAAACGTCCAAAACCTGGAAACTCATCTAGCATCATTAACAAACGATGTTTATGAGCCGCTTTAGCAGAACCGCTTTCGTCTAGTTCCATTCCATCTTTTACAAGTACGCGCAAGATCAAAGTAAGCATCAATCTAATTAGCGGCTTTAAACGGTCTTTATCGCCTGGTCTTACCACAAGGTAAAGGGAAACTGGATTTTCATGATCCATCAAATCGCCCACTGTGAAATCCGTTTCTGAAGTATTTGCTTCTACAATTGGATCTCGATAAAGGGTTAAGAATGATCGAGCTGTAGAAATTGTTGATCCACGTTCATCTTCAGGCGTATTTTGCATATCTTTAGCAACTGCGGCCATAACTGGATGCGTACATGGTTGATCATTCCTATCTCTCCCATAGGTTTGATAAAGCATGGCATTCCATAAATCATCAAGCGGTTGATCAGGATTAGATAAGGTATGTGCAACATCACCCAGGCTAGCTATACGGTACTTCTCTTTCTTATCTTCGATCTGTAAAGTCTTTTCTTTAACGTGATGTAAAGTATATAAAACTACGGCTGTTAATAATGAATGAGAAGTTTTAGACCAGTGATCCTCTAACCCCTTACCTTCAGGATCAACTAGAATCGTTACCATATTTTGAGTATCACTAATTTCATATTTTGTGCCTAAGCGGATCTCACCTAAAGGATTGAAAGATGCACTCCCTTCTGTAGCTGCTGGGTCAAACTTAATACAGATATTATTTGCATACTTACTGCGCCAGCCTGAAGTCATTAACCATAATTCCCCTTTCATATCACTAATGATTGCGGAATGCTTCCATGATAATAAAGTAGGAACTACTAACCCAACGCCCTTACCACTTCGAGTAGGTGCAATTCCAATAACGTGTTCAGGCCCATCATGTTTTAGATACTGTAATTGTCCTTTTTTATTTCTGAATCCACCAACTATTACACCCTCGCCCTTTTTGCCTTTTGGTGGTGCAAGCCCCATTTGCTGCAATTCAGACTCTTCAGCCCATTTTGCTGAACCATGAATATTTTCATTTTTACGTCTTGAGTTCGTAATAAAGCCGCACGTTATAACAACAACTAAAAATGCCAGCCCTTCCAACATTAAAACTTTAAGTACCACTTTATCTAATAAAGGTCTTAGGCCCTGGCCTGTTGGTACTTGATACTGCAAATACCATTGTAAAAACTTAAAGGGATTATAAATCCGACCAAATAGCGGCTCTCCCAATTGCTTATGATAGCCAAATATCCTCGCCATTTCTTGAGTAGCCCAAGAAGATAACGCTATTAGCATTATGATTAAAATAGAGAAGCCAATAGTAAATACAGCCCATCTTGGCATTCGTTTATTGACTGAATCATAATCTTTCATTGTGATAACTACCTCTTCTTACTTTTAATACTTTGCGTATCTTCTTTAAGGCTAATATTTTCAGGTCTGCGGTTAATCAAACGGCTATTTAGCTCTTTATCACGTAATGAAATATTTAACCCATTATCATTGATAACCTTAACAACCATTTTCTTGAACTCATCAGATCCATTAATGTTTAAAGGACGATCATTAAACTTTTCTTTGGCAACCATTAAGGCTAAAAGAACACTTTTCTCATCGAGTTTTTCAATTTTTAAATCTTTGGAACGATCTAATACAGCTGGCTTATTAGACAAATTATAAGCAATAGTTCCATTCAATCGTACTTTAGAATCAAAATTATTCAGAATTGATTTTTGACTAGAAAAATCATTTTCCATTTTTGAAACCAAATTTTTATTTTGGTTTCTTAAAGTTTTTAGAGCTGCTTCTGAATACTGATTATTAGCTAAAACACTAGCTTTCAGAAATTCATTCCAGGAAGGCTTATTCGGTAAATTTGCACGTTCTTTAGCTTGTCTAGAATAAAATTTATCACGCATAGACTTAGCTTTTAAAGAAAGTGTTTGATACCTTAATTTTCTATCTTGAAAAGATCCTCCTTTCAATTTAATTAATTTCTTTTCAGATTCTAACCAGTTTTTTAAAGTAGTCTTGAAACGTGCCTGTTCATTTTTTTGTTGAATAGACAATTTTTTTCTTGAAGAGTGAAAGTGATTAACTTCCTTTTTGTACTCTTCATATAAAACACTAGACTTAATAAACCGATTTTTATCATACCCTTTTACTGATCCATCATTTGATAAGCCTTTTCCACTCCATCGCACTCTTTTAGAATCATCTCTGGCTCTTCGCTCGTGTACGTTTTCAATCTCATTAGTTGACAGAAACAAGTTAGGCTCTTTGGTGTCACCATCCATAATGATGCTGGACAATTCTCGCACATCGTGGAGGGACTCGGTCTTGAAGAAACTGGAAGATTCGCTATCGTAGGACTGATATAACCGCTTGAGCTGCTCGATAAAGACATTGCTTCCTGTTCCTGCTGCATTACCTGAAGCATTTCCTCCTGGCTTATTTCCTCTTCCTCTACTATCTCCGTTACTGTTATTTGGTTCTCTTCGTTCATATATTTTCTCTCCACCCTCAAATACACCTAAAGAAGATTCAAGTTTTTTAAGGGATAGTTCTCTAGCAATAGATGATGCTTTAACAGAAATCTTTAAATTTTTATCTTCAAAAATTAGTCCAGCACCGCGTTTTTTTAACATTACACCTAAAGCATTAACTTTATTGTGTAACTGATCCCAATCTTTAGAATTGGAAAATTTAGAAATATTTTCTTTTAAAAAATGAGTCAAACTTTCCTCATTTCTAAATATTTCACTTTCGGTTAACTTTATTTTCTGTGTAGTCTTATGATTGGTTTTCAACAAATCATGCTTTATCTCCATTTCTTCACACACTTTCATTAAGTCTTTTTGATCATAATAAGGCTCAATATTATTGTGTGTAATAGGATTTATTTTATTAATCAATACATGAAAATGAAAATGATCGGTATCATTATGAACAATAGAAATTCTTTGATGCTCTCCTAATCCAATTTTTTCAACTAAATTATTTTCAATATCTACTAATACGGACTCAGTAGGTTTCTCGCCAACAGGAAAAGAAACAATTAAATGATAGTTTCTATCAGACTTAGATCTAGTATTTAAAGCCTGGGTTTCTTCCATTTCTAAAAAAGCATCATATAGATTTTCAGAATTTAAGTTAGTCAGTCTTATATTTTCTGCTTTCTGCCCTGGAATAGATTTCTCAAATTCATTTGAATTTTTTTGATCAGCAATATACATACAAGTCCTTTTAAGACTTCTATTCGCACTTTTTTTTGCACGTTTTGCAATCATAGTAAAAACCTAAAATTTAATTTTTGATCTAACTTTTGAAATTAAAATATCTAATGAATTTTGATTTCTTGAAAAATCTAAAAGCAATCCATTTACAGTAGATCTAAATTCTTTTGGATCAACTTTTTGGCCCGATAGCAAAAGTTTAAGTAAACCACCAACTTTATTCATATCAGATTTAAGACTTCTGACCTCCTGGATTACCATAATATCAACCAAACTTTTAGGCTTATAACCTAATCCAAGATCCCTTAAATATTGAGAAGTAGAAATTTTTGCTAACTCAGCATTTTTTTCAATTTGTGCCTTCTCTTCTTTAGTAACTACAACCTGTATTACACTTTGGCGTTTTCTCTTCGGTTTTTTCACCGATTCACCAGGATTAATATTTTCCATTTTTTTAGGTTTAACTCCAAAAAGAAAAACTTGGCTATGCCAATTACTCCGTAGGACAAGATGACCCGTTGAGCTGAATAGCGAATAAGTGGGGGTAATTTAGATAACTAAGGCTTGCCGTGTTATATAACATTACACATCTTGCCTTCAATACCCTTTATATATATTGCATATAATTGCATATAATTGCAGTTCAATTCATAAAATATTGTAAAAAACCGCCATTTTTAGGCTTAATTGCATATAATTGCACTTAATAGCTCTTGATTGCACTTAATAGCTCTTAATTGCGCTTAATTGCACTATTCTAAAAAATAAGGAATTAATATGGTTGGACGTTCTCAAGCCCGAAAATTCATCATTGAATCATCGGATCAGATCAAAGAGTTGAATGAAAAGGGATATACCCTTAAAGAGATTCATAAATTAATATCGAATTTAAATGAGAATATTCACTATGTTACTTTCGTTAGGAATATTCAAAAACTTGAAATAATTGCTGTTAACTCCAAAAACGAAAAAGCAGAAAAACCAAATAGTACGACAAAAGAAAATTTCGTTAACGAAAAAACTCAAGCAGAAAATAGTGATAAACTATCTTCTAATGCTGAAAAAAATCTCGAAAAACTGACAAAGCGTAAACCAGGCTTTAGTTATGATCACAGTACCAAAGGTAAAGATTTTATTTAATTGAAGGATATTCAAATGGAAAAACGTACAATTAATATTATTGCTCAGGGTAAAGGTGGAGTAGGTAAAACTTTCGTTTCTACTCAAATCGCGCAATTTTATCTAGATAGTGAAAAGGAAAGTCTTAATATTGACACTGATCCAGTTAACTCTACATTTGCATCATTTGAAAAATTAAATGTAAAACACATTGATTTACTTTTGGATAACAACATTAATCCACGTAAATTTGATGAAATGATGGAGCTTATTTTTGAATCTGAAAAAGATGTTGTAATAGATAACGGTGCTTCTTCTTTTATTCCTCTTTTAGCATATTTTATAGAAAATAATGTTTTTGAAATTTTCAAAGATATGGGTGCAGAAATTAACTTTCATACTATCATTATGGGTGGGCAATCCTTACAAGATACATTGAATGGCCTACATCAAATCTCTGAAAGAATCCCTGATTATGTTAATTTAATTGTTTGGTTGAATGAGTATAATGGTCAAATTGAAATGGATGGAAAGGGTTTTGAATCTTTCAAACTATATAAACAACTTCAAGACCGCATCCAACAATTAATTTTTGTTGAACAAAGAACTCGTGAAACTTTTGGTGAAGATGTTAAAAAAATGCTGGAAGCTAAAAAAACCTACAATGAAATTTTATCAGGAAAAGAGTTTGGTTTAATGCAACGCCAAAGAATTAAAACTGTGCAAAAATCTATTTATGATCAACTTAGACAATTCATCTAAAGGTGAAATATGATAGTAACTGGACAGCCTAAAAGCGAAGATTTAGTAGAGTTGCAAAACTATATCGTTTCAACTTTAGCAAAAGATTATAATATTCTTGTTTCAAAAGATGATCCAATTCTAGTTGCAGTAATCATTAATAAATTATGTTTAGATTATGCTTCAAAGAATGCTGTTAATGCTTTTAATGAAAGTGTAGGGCAAATTGAACAAGTACACGTACAATCTATTAATGCTGCTAAAAAGATCTCTGAAGAGCTTATAACTCATGCTGGTAGATACATTGAATCTGAAGTAAAAGAAATCTTCCAGGCTCAGACTGAGAAACTCCAAAAAGAAGTAGCAGCTTTAGATCTTCAAGTTAAAAACTCAATATCCCCAATTTTGAAAAATGGAAAAATTAGTCATGAAAAGCAAGTTACATACTTAACTTATGTTTGTATTTTCTTAGCTTGTTTAACTGTTATGAATATTGGAATATTTCTACTTAAATGAAAAAAAGGGATCAATTTTGATCCCTTTTTTTTATATTCTGTTTTTTAATTCACATATATTTATTAGTTTTTTTATGAATTTTTGCTAACTTATTCCAATCTTCTTTAGTGAAAGAATTAGAATATATATCAGTTCCAATATAGCTTAGTTCTGCTGGCACTATGATACCTTTATCATCTAACAAATTACTTAGTGCATCCCTAAAGTCATAACCAGCTGGTGATAATAAGCTCTCCTGGTATGCTACCTGGATCTTCTTAGCATCACTTTTTGAGATATTTCGGCCTAGATCGTAAAAAGCATATTGGCTATACATTGCACCTAGAAAAATAGCTACTGATACCAATAGCCAGCCTTGAGGATTAACCTTGTTGTTCATAACTTTTTTCAAAACAAGGTAAACTGAAATAGCAAACAAAATACATGCTATTAAAAGCCATAAATATGGATTAACGCCAAAATAAAAGTGATTCATTTTCACTCCTTAACAATCATGGATTAGATTTCTAAAGCAGCTAATATTCTTTATATATGTCATTACTTATATCAAAGAATTTCTTGAAAATATTTAGCTGAATATAACTTTTTTATGAAGTTCTAGCTTTACCAGGCTTTGACTTAGTTAAAGTATTTTCCGAATTAGCTTTATCATTCTCTCTTTCTTTGGCAATTGCTTTTTTATCCTGGATGGAAGCAATAATAATAATCGGGAGTAAAACTGGAAATGCAAAAATTCCAATAATTAAATCTTTAATTTTCATATCAATTCTCCTATAGCTCTCGCTATCTTCAGGGGGTGAAATTAGTATATTATTAATAATAAAAGGATACAATAAAAGGTTACAATACAACACAAAAAAAAGGACTGTATTTTTTAACAGTCCTTTTCGTTAACGAAAGTTAGAAGCTAATATCTAAATCAAGGGTAGGAAACTCTTTGCGAAGCTCTCCTAGATGCCCTAAGAGCTTGCTCACGGCCTTAGACTGTAGTTTCTTACTCTCTTCATCAGTACCCTTCAATAAAGAGATTTTAAGCGCAATATACTGATCATCATCTTTTAATATTGGCTGAAGTTCATCAACATTTTTTAAGATAGATAAAACTTTTTCAGCTTTAGCTATGGTTGAGTCCTCTTGAGAAAAATCTACTTCAACTTCTGAAACATTAACATTTTCATTTGCTGTAGGTTTTGGAACACTGAGATCCTCATTAAAGCACTGTGGGCTAACCGATGCTTGTTCATTGGTAGAAATTGCTTCAGCTTCTTCAACTTCTCCAACCTGGCTCAATGGAGTTAAAACAGGTTTATTATAAACTTGGTTGATAAGCTCTTCATCAACAGGGCCGCCAGCTTGGATCTGTGCCTGGATCTGTTCCTCAATATCAATTTGTTTTGAGTTTTTTTCCTTTTCCTCTTTTTCTTTTTCTAGTTTTTCATCTAAGGATTTAAAGAACTTTCTCACTCCTGCCTGTGTAATTAATTTGCTCGATCCTTCAAAAGTTTCTAACCATTTTTGAATCTCAGCACTATGATTTTCCCACCGATTCACCAGGGTATTAATGGCTTCCAAATCATTGCACTGACCTAAATCGTATAAAAGTCTTAAACGGGGTGGCATTTGTAAAGCATTTAAATGTTTTGATACCCAAGCTGGCGGTTTTCCAGCACGTTTAGCTAAAGCTGACTTTGTTAAATTACCAGGTGCTAATAGTTTTCTTATTTTTTCTGCAATTTCAATAATTGATAAATCTTCACGCTGAATATTATCAATCATTTGATTCAATTCATCATGCTCATTATCAATGAACGCTGGAATCGTTTCTTGTTGGGCTATTTGTGAAGCTCTAAACCGTCTTGCTCCATTATTTATAATGAAGTGACCAGGCTTATCAGGGTTTTCACGTACTGAAATTGGAGTTAAAACACCATTTTCTTTTATAGATTCGGCTAGTTGCTCAAGCTGCAATTCATTAAAAATGGTACGCACGTTTAATGGATCTTCTTCAATCAAATCTAGTTTAATTAAAAGATTTTCTTTTTTGGCGTTTGATGAAGCCTTTTTCCCAACTAAATTACCGAAGTTAGCACCACTAATACCACCAAGGCTTGCGATAGCTGTACTTGATTTACCTAGCTGTGACTTATTTTCTTTAGACATATCTCTCACTCCAAAAATTACTGCATTTTCTCAATTTTCTCGAAAACCTCACTTAGCAACTGCTTCATTAGCTTTCCTGTTTCTTTTGACTTAGACAGCTCCCAAACAGCCTTGCCATCTGTTACTGCTTCGTCAATTACTTGTCTTTCATAGATTTCTGACTTGAAAAGCATATTTCCATAGTTTTCTTTTAATGAGCTTAAAATTTCTACTTGCAATGGACTACCACGCTTAACACGACTTGCAACCATACCTAAAAACTCTAGTCCTGGGTTATGCTGCTCTTTAACATTCTGAAAAGTATTAATGATTTGGGAAACACCATCAATTGAAAACTCTTTCATTTCAATAGGTGAAATTAGATAATCACCACAGACTAAAGAGATAATTTGAAGCGCGCCAGCAACAGGGGGTGTATCAAATACTATAAATAAATTTTCATGATGTTGTTTCAAGTTTTGAATGTTTTTTGCAAACAAGTCTAGATCTAAATCTTGCAAATTTAAAAGCTCAGGTGAAGCCTTAAAAATAGCATTGTTATCATTAAGCCCGATTTCTGAAAAATCTAATTCTTTTTGAAAAAGATCAAAAGTATAATTTTCTTTATACCCTCTTCGTGCAAAAACTTTTGATGCGTTCATTTGCGGATCTAAGTCAATAACCACGACACGATATGCTTTTTCAGCATATATAGCTGCATTACTTGCTAAAACCGTTTTACCTACACCACCCTTTTGGTTTGCAACTGTTAGGGCCACTGTCGGATTTTTAGAATTTTTAATGTCCATAAATTTCTCTCAATTATAGCTCTCGCTACCTTAATTTGATTTTAAGTTAATTTAAAATGATTGCAATAGAGTATTACATAGTTTTATTCAATCCTATTGATTGATGTTCCCGTTTCTCTATTTCAAGTATCTCTTGAGCGACATTTTTAGGAACAAAAACAGTAAGCTTTACCCAATCCTTTTTACCAGCATTTTTCTTAGAAAAAATAGCATAAACTTTTGAAACTGATTTATTTACTACTTGTCTTTGTAGATCATATTTCTTAGCAACTTCTGCAACAGACTTTCCATTGACTAACACCTCTTTACAGTAGGTTTTAGTACGGTCAAGCATAGAATCCAAGCAGGGCAGTAGATCATCCCACTGCTCACTTGTAATAGCGTTCGGGTAAATTGATTTGCCAGCCATATTTGCTCCTAAAAATTATTGCTGGGCCAGCTTAACTGGCCCAACTTAAAATTAGTCTAATAGAGATCTAATTACATCAACCTTAACATCATTCTCAAACTCTAATTGAGTATAAGCCCTGTGATAGCCATAAATAGCTAAGTTAGCTAAATTTGAAAAGCCCTTATTATGGTAATGCCAGGCTAAGATATTTAATGCACTTATTGAGCAAAACATACTGAAAGATTTAGCATCTAAACTTTCATTACGCATTGCATTTGGATTACCCACAATGAAGCATTGGTCACTATCTAACAACCAAAAACCTTGATCAAGCTTCCATTGGCCGCCAGTATAATCATCAGAAATCTTTGCAACATTAAACACATTTTGCTCATAAAAGAGCTTAAAAATTCCCGTGATAGGACAATCATCAGTGTTTAAAGTTTGAATCTTAGACTCGAACTGAACGCTATAACCTTTAAGCTCTGCTAACTCTTCAGGTGATCTTATTGCTAAAGTTACCATATTTGCTCCTGTAGCTTTCGCTACCTTTTTTGATTTAAATCATTAGATTAATTGATTAGTAAGACAAATGTTTTTACTACTTGTTAAAAAAACTAATATTTGCCTTGATAGATTCATTATATATAAGATTCCAAAAGATTACAATAAAGTATTACATTGTAATTTTGTAAACTTATGTAGACTATTTTTCATAGCCTACTTTTAAACCCTATATTTTCGTTAACGAAAATTTTTAAAAAGTCTTTTTGCATCATTATAAGCCTGCTTTGGCATATTTCTTTTATGACCAACCCACGATAGAACACTGTTTTTATTAATATTCATGACTTCAGAAATCTCTTGTGCTGACAAATTTGATAAAGTTTTAAAGCGGTTAAAATCGTTTGCCATAAAAATATTTTCCGCTTCTTCATTGTACCCATCCATTAACAACTGAAGATCCTGGACAGATAATTGATTTTCTTTATAAAGAGATTTTAAACCTTCAAGACCTGAAGACCAAAACTTATTTTTGGTCAGTACAGACTTGACTCTGCGTGATTTATGTTCATCAGCTGGAATAGACATATTGTTATTCAGAATGGCTTGAAAAGCATATTGGTAATTACTCCAAAAAGAAGCAATATCATTTACTTCCTTTTTGGCGTTTTCCATCCATACCGACTCATCTAGTACAGCTAATAGCTTTCCAATTTCTCTTAACAATACCGCCATTTCTCTTAATCCAAATTAATTTTAGACAGCATATCATCAGAAAAATAATTATGAAAAAAAGACCACTTAGGCCGTATAAACACTGACTATTAGATCACTAGATCTCGCCAATCTGTAATTAACTGTAAGTTAAGTTATCTTTTGTAAATAGAGCTTTTCATCAATCAATTTAATGTTTATATTTCGACCTATCAAAATATACATTTTGTTCAGTCATATTTAATGAAACCAATCGTTAATAATTAAATTTCATCATGAGATTTTTTAAATTACGTACAAAGGAAATGATACTTCTAATTTTGATTAGAAAAGTCTAATAAACATTAAGGGTTTGGTGAATGCCGTTACTAACTGATACTACTATAAGTGAGTCTATGCTTGTCGAAAGCCTGGAAAATGATGCAATTACTCACATTAGGATCATACCGATTGAAGGAAAGTTTTCTGTTTATATTTCATTGAATTGGAAAGATGGAGAATCTCTGTTAGTAACTTCGAAAAAGCAACCTCGTTTTTGGAGCAGCTTAGATCGACTTTTTAGATTTATAACTGACAAGTCTACTAACTCCCACAAACTTCAAATAAGCATTACTACAAAAGGGTAAAAATGACTATAGCCGATGCTAATACTTTACGAGTGTTAGATAAACTGAAGCGAGAAATGGGAACAAGCATTTTAAATCTACTGGAACAAGACGATGTTGTAGAAATAATGCTTAATCCCGATGGTCGCTTATGGTGTGAAAGAATTGGTAAAGAAATGGAAGTTTTCGGGGAAATGTCACCCTCTAACGCCATTTCAATGATGAATACAATTGCCAAACTTTTAGATACAACAATCACCAGTGAAAATCCTATTTTAGAATGTGAATTGCCGATTGATGGAAGTCGTTTTGAAGGGGTTATCCCTCCAATTGTTGCAAAACCTACTTTTTCACTCCGTAAAAAAGCAAAAAAGATTTTCACTTTAGATGATTATGTTCGTGATGGAATCATGGATGAATCTCAGAAACAACTAATTATTGACTGTGTAGATTCACGTAAAAACATATTGGTTGTAGGCGGTACTGGAACAGGTAAAACCACGTTAACTAATGCAATTATTGATTCAGTAGCTACTCGGCATCCTGATCACCGATTGATTATTATTGAGGATACTAACGAAATTCAATGTAAGAGTGAAAATGCAGTTGTCATGCGCTCAAACATTAATGTAAGTATGCTTGCCTTATTAAAAGTAACGATGCGAATGCGCCCTGATCGCATTCTAGTTGGTGAAGTACGGGGAGGGGGGGAAACACTAGCATTACTCAAGGCTTGGAATACGGGCCACCCTGGAGGGATCGCAACGGTACATGCGAATGATTCAAGAGCTGGATTAATTCGAATGGAACAGTTAATCAATGAAGTGTCAGCAAATCCAATGCAACAACTCATTGCTGAAGCCGTTAACGTAGTGGTCTGTATTGTAAAAACGCCCACAGGGCGAAAAATCAAAGAAATTATCACTGTAGATGGTTTTAAGAACGGTGATTACAAATTTTCATCATATAACTGAGAGATAAAAAATGATCGCAAATCCACAAATGGCATTTTTCCAAACACAAAAAAATGTCAAAAAAATTCTTGGTGTAGCTCTTATGCTTTTTGTTGTAGCTGCGCTTCTTCTTGTTCCTGACTTCGCTCATGCAGCTGGTGCTGGTGGTAGTGGTATGCCGTGGGAATCACCGCTTCAGAAGTTAGTTGACTCGCTAACAGGGCCAGTAGCAATCGGTATTTCTATTCTATGTATCTTGGGTGCTGGTTTAGCTTTGGCGTTTGGCGGTGAAATCACTGGCTTTGTGCGTACCATGATTGTGATTGTATTAGTTGTAGCTGTAATTGTATTTGCGGCTGGTTTCTTAACACAATTAACAGGCAAATCAGCTCTATTACCTGGTCTTTAATAATGTATTGCTAGTTGAGCATTGCTCAACTAGCGAAATTAAGGGTAGAAAATATGAGTGAGCTAAGACATACAGGAATCAATCGAAGTTTACACCGACCAAACTTAATGGCTGGTGGTGAACGTATTCCCGTTCTACTTGTAGGACTAATTACATTTGCATTGATTGCGGCTATCAAAACTCTACCAAGCATAGTAATTGGTATCATTTTATGGTTCGTTTCCATGTATTTTTTAAGACGTATGGCTAAATTTGATCCGTATGCTTCAGAAATATATAGGCGACAACTTAAACAACAAAAAATTTATCAACCTAAATCACGCCCGTTCCGTACCGAATAATAGGATTGAGTTATGTTTAAACTAAGTACATATCGTGATAAAGCAAAGGGTTTACCTGATTTACTAAACTTTGCTTCAGTTATAAATCCAGGGGTGGTTATCGGTAAAGATGGCTCTTTAATGGCAGGGTATTACTATCGAGCTGATGATATTTCCTCAGCTTCATTTGAAGAGCGCAACTACATTACAGCCCGTGTAAATGCAGCATTATCACGTTTTGGGGATGGGTGGGTTACATGGCATGATGCTGCTCGGATGACTGATAACTACTATCCTAATAATGAAGATAATTTTTTCCCTGATCCTATAAGTAGACTTATTGATCAACAAAGACGCTTAAAGTTTCAAAAAGAAGGTAATCACTTTGTCACTGAATATGTTTTAGTGATTTCCTATCTACCGCCCAACAAAACTTCAAGCAAATTATCTAGTATGGTTTGGGAGGATAGCCAAGAGTCAGAAAAGAAAAATAGTGAAGAAATCATCCTCGATTACTTTGAAAAACAACTGTCAATCTTTGAAGATTTGATAGCTAACGCGGTTCAGCTCCAACGCATGAACTCATATACATATACTGACGATTTCGGGAAAACACATACACGAGATCAATTAGTTAATTATTTGGAGTTCTGCGTAACTGGTAATTTCTTAGAAAAAAATATTCCTCCACATGGGGCATATTTAGATACTTTTGTTGGCAATCACTTATTAGTAACAGGGGATACGCCAAAAATAGATGATAACTTCATGTGCCTGGTAACAATCGAAGGCTATCCACCTGAGTCTTATCCAAATATTTTAGCCGTACTTGAAACACTACCGCTTGTTTATCGCTGGTCAAATCGCATGATCTACCTAGATCATCAAACAGCAATTAAAGAGCTGCGTAGTGTAGAAAAAAAGTGGCGACAAAAAGTGCGCGGTTTTATTTCTCAAACATTAAAAATGGAAGGGAAAATTAACCATGACGCTTTAGATATGGCAGAACATGCCAGTGCTGCGGTTCGTGATGCAGAAAGCGGCTTAGTTTCTTATGGTTACTTTACAAGCACAGTAGTAATTTTTGGAAAAAATCTAAAAAACTTACATGAAGATGCTCGTGCGGTTGTTCGTGAAATACAACGCCTGGGCTTTACTTGCCGTATTGAAAATATCAATTCATTAGAAAGCTGGATCGGCACTATTCCAGGTCATGCAGATGCAAATATTAGACGGCCTTTAATTCACACACTAAATCAAGCTGATCTTATTCCATTAAGTTCTGTATGGGCTGGTCGTCCAGAAAATCCATGTCCTTATTTCCCACCTAATTCACCCCCTTTACTATATGGGGCAACAAGTGGGGCAACGCCATTCCGATTAAATCTACATATTGACGATGTAGGTCATACTTTAATTATTGGCCCAACTGGTTCAGGTAAATCAGTTTTACTTAATACTCTTGCAGTTCAGTTTTTAAGATACCCCAATGCTCGTGTTTTTGCCTTTGATAAAGGTAACTCTATGTGGGCTGCATCTTTAGCATGTGGCGGCATTCATTATGACATTGGCGGTGATTTAGGTGATGCAAAAGATCTCCGTTTTGCACCATTACAATACATTGATTCTGACTCTGATTTTGCCTGGGCTTTAGATTGGCTTTCTACATGCTATGAACTTCAAGCAAAGAAACCACTAACACCAGCTCAAAGACAAATGCTCACCAAAGCTCTAGCTTCTTTCCGCGATTCAACTGTTGTTGGTCAACGTGGTTTAGTAGAGTTTATTTCTGAAATCCAAGAAGTCGATATTCGTAGTGCGTTAGATCCTTATGCTTCTACTGCTGCTGGCGGCATTCTTTCAGGTATCGAAGATAACCTAAATGTAAATGCTGGCTGGTGGACAGTTTTTGAAATCGAGAACCTCATGGAAATGGGGGAAGTGAACTTACTTCCTGTTCTCCTTTATTTATTTAGACGTATCGAAAAATCTTTAGATGGTCGTCCTACAATTTTGTCACTAGATGAAGCTTGGTTAATGTTAGGCCATCCAACATTTCGTGATAAAATTCGTGAATGGTTGAAAGTCTTGCGTAAAGCCAACTGTTCTGTCGTAATGGCTACTCAATCATTAACCGATGCTTTAAATTCAGGAATTTTCGATGTTTTAGTTGAAAACTGTTTAACTAAAATTCTTCTTCCTAATGCTGAAGCGGATAAAGAGGGTACTGATAAAGTGCCTGGCCCTTTGGATCTTTATAAAGCTATTGGCTTAAATGATGTTGAAATCAACATTATTAAAAACTCAACTCGTAAGCGTGATTATTACTATTTAAGTTCTGAAGGTAAACGACTGTTTACTTTAAGTTTAGATGATATTGCTCTTGCTTTTGTTGCTGCCAATTACAAAGACAACAATAAAGAAATGAGAGAGCTAATGGCAATTTACGGTAAAAATTGGCCTTTTGAATGGCTAAAACAAAAAGGAATAGATCATGACTTTATTAAAGAAGCTGTTGCTTAGTTCTATTGTGATAGGTGGAACTACTGTTTCATCTATGGCAATGGCTGACGATTTTGGTTGTAAAGCGGTTTTGTGTTTCGCTGGTGGTAAAGGCTTGGCTGAATGTGCTTCAACAATTATAGAAGTAAAAAAACGCCTAGCTAGAGGTAAAGGCTTTCCACACTGTTCTTTTGTGGGGCCAAGTGGAGAACAAAATCAAATTACTCAGCAATCCAATCCATTTACAAGACGCGTTTCTAGTTCACTCTGCCCCGATAGTGAAACACGGCCAAAAGTTATCTTTAATGGTCGTTACTGCAATGCAATCACTGTAACTTTTAAAGGTGCTAATCCAAACGGTGGCGATTTAACTCAAGAAATTAACTGGTAATCCATATCAATAATTTTCGTTAACGAAAAGGGTAAAGAAGATGAAACCTAAGTTTAAAAAGAAAGTCATAGCTGCGGTTGTAAGCGTAATAACTTCTTTCGGTGTTATTGCTCCAACTTTAACTATTTCAACAACTGCAAGTGCAACGGGTATCCCTGTTTTTGATGGGGGAAATTTTGCGAATATGCTAATTAATGCTACTAACCAAGCAACTCAAATTAGCCAACAAGTTAATCAGATTAACCAGGCAATACGTGGTAATGGTCTATCTGAGCAAATGTTGCGCCAATTAGGTATCAGCAACTATTCAGGCATTATTTCTCAAATGAGCAAACAAACATCGGATCTAAATAAGGTAATCCAGGCTTCAAATTCTTTGAAACAATCTGTAGGCCAGGTGCAAGCAGAATTTAAAGCTTTATATCCGAATGCACAAAGCTATAAAAATAAAACGCCTGATCAAATGCTAAGTGATTTTGGCAAATGGTCTAATCAGCTTCAGAATGCGAATGCTACGGCAATGCAAGCCCAAGCTAGTGTTAGTGCTATTGCGGATCGTAATGTAAAAATTGGGAATGTTTTAAGTGAATCTGCGGGGGCCGCTGGTGCTTCAACTGTTTCTCAAATCCAGGGTACTAATCAACTACTTGGGGTCTTAGGTCAACAAATGAATGATCTTCATTCTGTTTTGGCGACAGGACAACGAGCAACAATGGAAGCTCAAGCTCAAGCTCAGGCTGAAAAAGATGCTATGCGTTCCGACTGGAAAAACCGCAATACAAGTAATCTCGGTTCTTACTCAAGTAAAGGCTACTAAACATGAAGATGAAAATTTTAATCTTATGTTTTATTTCAGTTTTCATTGCTGCTTGCAGCAATGAAGCTGAACATAGCAATACAGATGAAAAAACTCAAAAAGATTGGGCTGATCGAAACAAGTCTAATATTGATTTTGAGAAGCATGAATCAAAGGGGTTCTAATATGATTTTGCCAGTAGTCAATAAGTCATTAAAAAAGAAGCTTTATTTACTTTTAGCTATAGTTTCTATTTTGGCGTTTACCTCACCAGCCCATGCGGTTGATGTGAATACTGTCAATTCTATGGTTGACCAGTTCAAGAATGCGGCTACTTCTTGGGAAGGCCCTCTATTAACGATTGCTACTGATCTATTTTGGCTCCTGGCAACTATTCAATTTACCTGGGCAATGATTGGTCTTGCTTTCCGAACTAATGATTTCGGGACATGGCTATCAACAATTTTTAACCAAATTATTTTTATTTGTTTCTTCTATTGGCTTTTAATAAATTCATCAAGTTTTGCTAAAGCGATTGTAGACAGTTTCCGAAATGCAGCTTCATCAGCTTCAGGTACAAGCCTACTAAAACCATCTGACTTTTTTGTAGAAGGTTTAAAAATCGTTGAAAAAATATTTAACTCGATTAGCGCATGGTCGCCAATGGATTCATTAGGAATGCTTATTGCGGCAATTATTATTATGATTTGCTTCGCTTTAATCTGTGCTTTCCTTGTATTAGCGTTAGTTGAAATGTATATTGTTGTTTCTGCCAGCGTCTTACTTATGGGCTTTGGTGGTTCTCAATGGACTAAAGATTATGCAATCCGCACATTACAATATGCGGTTTCAGTAGGCGCAAAAATTTTCGTATTACAGTTAATTGCTGGTATCGGTTTAGTTTTAATTAATGACTGGACAGCATCATTAGATGTAAACAAAAATATTGACCTTGTAGGAATTATCGGCTGTTCTGTTATCTTACTTGCGTTAACGAAAATTATTCCCGAAATGGTTCAAGGCATTATCAATGGTACGTCTATTGGAAGTGGTGGAGCTTTAACAAGTTCTTTAGCAACAGTAACAGGTGCGGCAGCTGGTGCAGCTATAGCAACTGCTGGTCAAAGTGCAGCTGTTTCTTCATCTTTTAAATTGGCAAGTGAACAACTTAAATCATCAGGTGCAAATGGCGGTGCAAATGGATCTACTCCTGGCGGTAAAAGTGGATCTGTACTTGGTTTGATTGGTCAAGCTGGCAAAAACTATGCTGGAGGGTTAGCTGGTGATCTTGGAGGGCGATTAACAGGAAAAACATCTAGTCATTCTACAGCTGGAACGTCTATCGGGGGTCGAATGGCTTCTTCTATGAACGCTCAAAAGGATTCATTAAAGAGCAAAAGAGAAGCTTCAGACAGCGGTGATAACAAACAGCCGCAAAGTGACAAAGACAATACTATTTCTTAATTATTCCTGATTCGATGGCTAGTTATTTTCTAGCCATCACTTAATTATCAAACATTAGGTAAAGCTATGTTTCTAAAATCTAAAAAAGGCACTGAAGAGCCTAAAAACACTTCAAACTCTTCAACTAATAGTAATCCGTATTTGAACGGCAGAAGAGAATGGATGGAACGCTACGGGTCTTATATTAAAGAGCGTAACCGCTGGCGTTTAATTTCACTTATCACTAGCTGTATTGCTTTAGTTGCTGTTTTTGGCGTTATTTATATCGGATCTCAAAGCAAATATGTACCGTATGTTGTTCAAGTGGATCGCTTAGGTTCAACTGTCGGTACTCAACGTGCAGATATTGCTATGAAGCCTGATAGTCGTATTATTAAAGCTCAAATTGCTTCATTCATTGAAGGTAGTCGTAGTGTATATACTGACTTTGAAGCTCAAAAAGGCTTGGTTAATAATGTTTATTCAATGCTAAAAACTGGAAGCCCAGCGCACAACAAAATGACAGCTTTCTATAAAGCAAATATTCCATTTAAACGTGCTGAAACGGAAACAGTTAGTATTCAAATTCATAATGTGTTGCCAATTTCAGAAAACTCTTGGCGTGTTGAATGGTTGGAGCAAAAACATAACCGTGAAGGTCTTGCACTTTCTTCGGTAGAAATGTCTGCAATTACTACTATTCAAATTACACCTCCTACCGATGAAGCAAATATTTTGCGTAATCCGATGGGCGTATTTGTTCAAGACTTCAACTGGTCAACCAAATTCTAAGAAATCTCTGATATAGGAATATTTAAAATGAAAAAATCGCTTTCACTTGCAGTAGCTTTAGTTTTTACCAGTCCAGCTTTTGCAAATAATGCAGTAGATCCAGCTCAAGCATCGGAAATTCTCGCCCAACAAGCGGCACAATTAAACAACGGTGGCGTAAACAATCAAACTATTAATCAACTTTTGCAGACTGCTAATCAAGCTCAACAACAACTAGGCCAAGCACCTATTGGAAATGGTATTGCTAGCGGTGCAAACAATACTGTGCCAGTGAACTATTTCAACGGTGTTCAACCAAAACTATCACCAAAAGAGATTAAAGGTGTTGCTACTGCGAACTCATGGATTAAACGTAACGATATGCCTACTCATGGCAATGAGGGGGCTGTAGTGTTTGCGTATGGGGCCAGCTTGCCAACTATTGTATGTGCGCCTTTATATGCTTGTACGCTGAAATTGCAGCCTGGGGAAGTTATTCAGCAAATTGATATTGCTGACAATGTGCGCTGGAATGTTGCCCCTTCAGTAGTAGGATCGGGTGATAATCAAACGTCTGTAATTATTATCAAGCCGAAAGATAGTAACCTAGAAACAAACATGACTATCTCAACAGATAGACGTTTGTATGTTGTTAAGCTGCTTAGTCGCTTGAAAGATTGGATGCCTTTAGCAGCCTTCAGTTATCCCGAAGATACTCAAGCTGCTTGGGAAAAATACAACCAGCAAGTTAAGTCTTATAATGCAAATAATATTATGTCGAATGGACAAAATATTTCTAACTTAGACTTTAACTTTAAAATTAGTGGCAATAATACTCCGTGGAAACCTTTGCGCGTCTATACAGATGGATCAAAAACCTATATTCAATTTAGTGAAAATGTGACACGTACTAACGATAATTTACCTGTGCTTTTAGCTATTGGTTCTGACAAAAAAGAACAGCTGATTAACTACCGTTTAGTAGGTGATCGTTTTGTAGTTGATAACGTGATTGATCATGCAATGCTAATTAGTGGTGTAGGACGAAAACAAGCCCGTGTTGACATTAAACGTAAATAAGGGGAGCTAACCATGAAAAAACTTACTAAAGCACTTACGCTCTCTATTACATCAATACTAGCCTTAAATTTTGTAGGTTGTACTACAACGCCAAAAGGATCAAGTGTTTATGGTGTAAACAATTCTAATGCGGTTGTAGTATCCGAAGTAATTTCTAATTACGTCCAGCTAAAAGCTCCTGCGGCCAATACCAATTTACTGATTGTACCTGACCGTAAAAAGTCAGTTATTTATAGCAATGTTCAGACAGTTTTGCAGAATAAAGGCTATGCAATTGTTGAAGCCCCCCTTCCTGAAAATACATTAGTTACAGTTCTAAAATACCGTGTTTCGCCTGTAGCTGATAATGCTGTTTCTATCGTTATTAACTTGGCTGGTAATGAAGCTGTTGGCATGGCTTTTAAAGTTAATAATCAATGGAAGCCATTCACAAGCTACACAGTCAAGGAGAATTAAATGTCTGATTTAGATAAAAAAAATCCAGGTATAGATAATGCTAATCTCCATGATGATAGAACACCTGATATGCAGCAAGGGGAGTCTAAAGCACTAACTGGTGGACGTAGACTCACAAAATTTCCACTTATCATTATCGGATGTGTGGTTGGCTTAGTTTTATTTCTAACTGCTCTAGCAATGATGAAAGCAGGCAATAATGAAGATACTCAAAAAGAGGAAGAGCAAGCTCAAAGCAATAATGAAAGTGCAAATCCTAATGATCTATTTGCAAATACGGGATCAGGATCTATTCCTGTGAACAATCTTCAAGCTCCTGGATGCTTAGAGCCTGTTTTAGACCTTCAGGGAAACCCTGTAATTGGTACAGATGGCACACCTCAACAACAACCATGTACTGCAACTGATCCAAATCAACAAGCTGTTACTGTTAATGTTATTGAGGGATCGCCAGAAGATATTGCAAACAAAAGACGTATCATGTTACTTGAAGCTGAAAGACGTAATATTGATATGAGATTACAAGCCAAGCAAGCAGAACAACAAGCCGTTTTCCAATCTAAAATGAATCGCCTACAAAGCCTGGAACAGCAAAGAGCTAACTCACAAAATGATCTTGGTGCGGTTCTAGGTGCGCCCACATCAACGGGAAATAACTCAGCTGGATTAAGATCTGTTAACGGATCTCAGCAGCCTAATAGTGACTTAAATGGCTTACTAGGTGGGGCTGGTGGTCAAGATAGCTTTATGCCTGGTGGTGGTGGAAATAAAGATGATATGTATTCAATCAATCGTCAAGGTGAAAAAGAACAGTGGACACAACGCCCATCTAACGATAATTTTTATCTTGCTAAAGCTCTGATTGATCCTATGAGTGACTATGAAGTTAAAACAGGTACTGTCATTCCTGCTACGTTAGTTACTGGTATGAATAGTGATTTACCAGGTCAAATTATCGGTCAAGTTCGACAAAATGTTTATGATTCTACAAGTGGTCGTTTTTTACTTATCCCACAAGGATCTAAGTTAATTGGAACTTATGATAATGGTGTAACGATGGGTCAACAACGTGGCCTAGTCGCTTGGCAACGCATTATTTTCCCTAATGGCTCTTCAATGTCACTCGGTACAATGCAAGGTACGGATAAAGCTGGATATGCTGGATTTAAAGATAAAGTTGACAATCACTATGGCAGAATATTCGGTCAAGCTACTTTAATTTCTATGTTTTCTGCTTTGGGTCAAATTGCTGTTAGCGATAATGGCAATACTAACCAATCAAGCTCACAAGATAATCGTGAAACACTAGCTGAAGAGCTAGGCCGCCAGTGGTCACAAACGGGGCAAGAGTTGATTAAGCGAAATCTAAATATTGCTCCTACAATCCGTATTCGCCCAGGTTATGAATTTAATGTCATGGTCAATAAAGATATGATTCTTAAACCATACGGTAAGTAACTTTAAAACTATGAGGGATTAAATCCCTCATAGTTATTTTTAATTTTTATACTAAATCTAATAAAACGAAGGTGGTTACATGAGCCGATTATTTATTGCAGAAAAACCTGAATTAGCTAAAGCTATTGCATCACAAGTTGCATCCTCTTTCACAAAAAATGATGGTTATTTTGAATGCAGCAATGGTGATAAAGTTACCTGGTGTTTTGGTCACATGCTGAAACTATCTGATCCTGAAGATTACGACTCAAAATATGCAAAGTGGAACATGGCTGATCTTCCCTTTTGTCATGTGCCGTGGACAAAAAAAATAAGTGACGACAAAAAGAAACAAGTTAATATAATCAAAAGTCTAACTAAAAATGCTCAATCAATAGTAAATGCTGGTGATCCTGACGATGAAGGTCAATTGCTGGTAGATGAGCTATTAGAGTTTTTTGGAAATAATAAACCTGTTTACCGTGTTTTAGTTAATGACTATACGCCAGCAATTGTTAAACGCGCTTTAGATGGAATTGAAAGTAATAGTAAATATGAACATTTAGGATTCCAAGCTGAAGCACGAAGTGTTGCGGATCAACTTTTTGGATATAACTTAACTCGCGGCTATACGCTTCAAGCTGGATCGGATGGGGTCTTATCAGTAGGTAGGGTACAAACTCCAATTTTAGGGCTGGTTGTAAGACGCTATCGAGAATTTAACAGTCACAAGAAAAGTTATTACTACAATGTAAAAGGCAGTTTCGATTTTGGCGTAACATACATCGGAAATTATGTTGTAAGAGATAATGATCCTGTAGATGAAAAGAAACGGATTATTGATAAAGTTTTTGCTGAAAATATTAAAAATGATATTCACGGAAAGCCTGCGATTATTACCAGCGTTGTGACTGAGAAAAAGCAAACTAATCCACCGCTACCATATAATCTTTTAACGCTTCAATCAGATGCTTCTCGAAAGTTTGGGTATAAACCTGATCAAGTAAAAGCAATTACTCAAGAATTACGAGAAAAATATAAACTAATTACTTATAATAGATCCGATTGTGAGTATCTTAATGAAGAAATGCACAATGACGCACCAGCTGTTTTAAATGTAATTAGCCAAAACTCTAGTGTTTTTAAAAATGTTATTTTAAATGCCAATTCAAGTATTAAAAGCCGCGCATTCAATAGTGATAAAGTTTCTGCTCATCATGCGATTATTCCAACACAATCAACACATGATATTAGCACTTTAAAGGAAGAGCTAAAGAACATATATTTTCTGATCGCTCGTGCATATATTGCACAATTTTATCCTAAGTATGAATATGATGAAACAACGGTTATTACTGAATGCTCAGGCTATCAGTTCAAAACAGTTTCCAATGTTCCGACTGCCTGGGGTTGGAAAACTCTTTATAAAAATGATGTAGGAAATGATGATATAGCAGACAATCCCGAAGCACAAAATTTAGATTTAAGATCCCTAGAAAATAATAGCCAGGGCAATTGTACTCAAGGTATATTTGAGCAAAAAGAAACTAAGCCAGCCCCCCTCTATACAATAGCTACCTTGTTGAAGGATTTAACTCGTGCTGCTAAGTACATTAAAGATCCAAAGCTAAAACAAATCTTAGTAGATAAAGATAAAGATAAGGCTTCAGATCATGGATCTATTGGCACACCTGCGACCAGGGATAGCATTATTGCTACTTTGTTTAACCGTGGATTCTTGGTTGAAAAAGGGAAAAATATTATTCCTACAACAACAGGGGAAAAGCTCTATGACGCACTACCCGATACAATTAAATACCCTGATATGACAGCAATTTGGCATGAACAAATTAAGGAAATACGCCAAAAAAATGAAGTTCAAACCTTCATATCTCAGCTCATGAACTTTATCAGTAGTGAAATTGACCAAGTAAAGCAAAAACAACTAAATGTAGTGGATAAATCGCACAAATGCCCTACTTGTAGTGATGGATACCTGAAAAAAAATACTCGTGGGAAAAAGCCATTTTGGGGATGCTCGAACTACCCAAATTGTACTCATACTCAACCTGATCTAAAGGGAAAACCTGGCCCTATTATGAAAAAAGTTGAACTTTCAAATTTTGAATGTAAGAGCTGCAATTCAAAATTAATATTACGTCAAGGAAAAAGCTCAAAAACTAAAAAGAATTACAAATTTTGGTCATGTTCTGCATATCCTAAATGCACAACCACTTATTTAGATAATAATGGTGCGCCAAAATATGAATAATGCAGAATTTTTTCTTCTTATGAAATCGCTAGGATTCTCTTCAGCTGAAGAAATTCACCGATATATTAGTATTAAAAAGTTTCGGGGATTTACTAATATAAAGGCTATTCAGACTTGGATAGATGCTCATAACCAGCAAAATAAAATAATTCCCTCCGATGTAGTAGAACATTTTGTTGAGCTTCATAATTACATGATTAAGCAAACTGAAAATCCATATTATCAGAAGGCTAAATGTTTATATATTTATGAAAGTGATCAACAAATGTGGGAAATGCTCTCTCATTTAAAAGGACTACCTCAGCAATATCTTATTAATTTCTATATTTTATTAATTATTAAATATGGAAATCTAAGGTTTAAGTTTTATAAAAAACAGTTCTAGTTATTATTAAAGGAAAGGATAGTTAATATCCTTTCCTTTTTTCAAATAATAAATATGATAAATAAAAACTAAATACATAAACAATAGATATTATTTCTACAAAATATCATCTATTTAAAACCAAAACGATATGATACATTCACCCTATTTTATATTAAGGATCTAAGATGAAAAAACTATTTATATCTTTTTGCTTTATGATTCCTGTTGTTTCTTTTGCTCAACAACCTAAGTGGGAATTAGTAAATGCTTTTGTTCAATCTAAAGAAGAGTTAGTAAAAGTTTATTTAGACAAAAATTCAGTAAAAACAAATGACAATGATGTTCGCTCTTTTGATATGAAGATGATTTATCCGAATTCTAAACATAATTTTCAGGCAAATTTTACTGTTATGTGTTCACGTGGATATTACTTGGAGGATAAATATCTTGGTAAGCCAAACTCACCAAAAGAGTGGGCGTACATATTTACAAGAAACACAGTGATGGGAGATATAAAGCTTACTCCTAGTTTAGCATTTCATGCAGTATGTGCAGATAGACTTTGGAAAAACAATGATGTGAACACAATTGAATTTCAAAACAAAGCTGCTGGATCACTTTAAACTATGCGCGTACAGCATAGTTTTAATCTTTGGCGTAGTAACTTAGGTTTCATTCAAATGAAGATCACTGAGGATCTGAAGAGAACCTATGGCCCAGGTTAAGCATGTGTACCAGGCAAAAGGAACGACTGGC
>NZ_JBIQOB010000024.1:0-50978 GCF_044130285.1 Acinetobacter sp. BSP-28 | reverse complement strand
TACGGTATTCTGATGTGACAAAACCTGAGTCCTTTATAGTTAAAGTGTTTGTTTGCACTCATATTTTAACTATTTAGACTCAGGTTTTTTTATTTAAAGCAAACTATGGGACAGTAGTGGGCTTCTGCCTCTTTTTTTATTCGTTTGCAATCTGTGGAAATCAGGAAAACCTCATAAAATTCAACAGCAATGTTTCACATGAAACATCTTTAAATTACCTGGAGAAACATTCACCAGTTGCGCTAAAAAAAACAAAAGAATAAACCACGAGCACAATGACATTGAGTACTATGGAAAGAGCTATAAAATCAAATAGATCTATTTGATAACAATAACGCTTAGCAAAAAATGCTTAGGACAAGTTTGAATGTCTGATTCGAATAAGATTGTGGTCTATGCAGCACTGGTGGGAAATTTGGCTATTGCGCTGGTCAAGTTTGTAGCTGCCTATATGACCAACAGTTCGGCCATGCTCAGTGAGGCGGTTCACTCGGTGGTGGATACACTGAACGAAATTTTGCTGCTCTATGGCATGAAAAAATCGCAACAGCCCGCCAACTATAAGCATCCCTTTGGTTATGGGCGTGAACTGTATTTTTGGGCCTTTATTGTGGCGTTGATGGTTTTTGCACTGGGTGCCATCGTCTCCATTTATCAGGGCATACAACATGTATTGCATCCTGAAGAAATGCTGAATCCCACCATTAATTATATTGTTTTAATCATCGCCATTTTATGTGAAGGAACCTCCTGGTTTGTGGCCTTAAAAGCTTTCCGCAAGGTGAAAGGCACGCAAGGCTATTTTGAGGCTTTTCGACGCAGTAAAGATCCCACTACCTTTACCGTGCTGTTTGAAGATACGGCTGCTTTATGTGGCCTGTTTATTGCCTTGATTGGTATTTATCTGGCTCATGCTTTAAATATTCCCGAATTGGATGGCGTGGCTTCTATCTTGATTGGTGTTGTGTTGGCGCTTTCTGCTATTTTATTAGCCCGCGAAACCAAGGGGCTATTGCTTGGGGAAACGGCCGATCCACAATTACGCAACAATATCTTGCTGATTGCCCAGGAAGATGCGGCGGTACAGTCGGCCAATGGCGTACTGACTGAACAGATGGGTGCGCATCAAGTGCTGGCCTCCTTAAGCCTGGAATTTGAAGACAATTTAAGTTCGGATGATATTGAAGATTGCGTCAACAGAATTGAAGCGAAAATTAAACAGATTCATCCGGAAATTGTGGCATTGTTTGTCAAACCGCAGACTAAACAGGTGTGGTTGGAACGTATGAAAGGACGTTTGGAATAAAACGTGATATATATGACGCGACATTCAAAATATCGGATTTTGAATGTTTAGGTCACACTAAGAAATTGAATGTACATGAAGCAGAAGCCTGAGCAATTACACTTTCAACTCCCGACCAAAGCATGCTGGTCACATACTTGGCGTCAGCCTTCATTTCAATTTATGTATTCGAATCATCATAATGGTGAGCGATTCTTCAATGCATTACCCAATCCGGCAGGGCGTGGACGGGCCGAGCTGATCAAATGGCTGCTCACCCGCAAGTCATCGACCTGGAATGTCGATATTCAAAAAGAACATGCTGAATTCCATGCCAGCAAACGGGCTATTCCTCAGGATCGTCCCCATGCCAGCATTGATGACTGGCAAGTGTGGTTTGTTGGGCATGCCACAGTACTGTTGCAAATCGGGCCCTATAATCTGCTCACCGATCCGGTTTGGTGCGAACATGTCAGTCCCCAGCAGGGCAAAGGTCCGAAACGGGTGATCCCGGCGGGGATTGCGCTGGAAGAATTGCCGACCATCCATGCGGTGCTGCTCAGTCATAATCATTATGACCACATGGATCTGGCCAGTCTGGAATGGCTGCATGATAAATTTACCATGCCGATTTATACCGGCCTGGGCAATTCATGGTATTTGCCGAAAAGTTACCATGTGCTGGAAATGGACTGGTGGCAATCGTCCTTGTTGCATGATTTAAAAATTATCTATACCCCGGCACAGCATTTTTCAGGTCGAGGCTTTCGCGATCACAACCGGGCACTGTGGGGCGGATTTTCCGTACTAGCCGGAAAAGATCATTGTTTCTTTGCTGGTGATACCGGTTATTCGCCACATTTTAAAGAAATTCAAAACCGTTTGGGTGCACCGCGTATTTCATTATTACCGATTGGTTCCTACGAGCCGCGTGAGCTGATGGGTTATATGCATCTGAATCCACAGGAGGCTTTTCAGGCGCATAAGGATTTACATTCTAAATGTTCACTGGCGATTCATTACCACACTTTTCAGCTGACTGATGAAGGCCGGGAACAACCTGAGATCGATTTAAAAGTGGCGATGAAAAATACTTCCAAATTGATGACGCCGTTTTACTGTGTCCGTGAAGGAAAGAAGCTGATCGTTTAGATACTATAGAGATGCCTGATTGCATCAGAGATCCGTTAGATGCTGATATAAAGGATTGAATCATGCTAAAAAAATAGCGGCACAGTATATTTTTTGCTGTTGGATGAAGCTGTGCGCTATGTTCTATCCCATAATGTTGCACAGATGAGAAGGATTATAAAATGACAAAAACATTAGAGATTACTGAGCACACGACCTTGGGTGAGTTGGTGACCTTCTTTCCCGCCATTACACCACGACTAAATGCCTTACAAATTGATTATTGCTGTCAGGGTGACCGTAGCCTGCACACTGTAATTCAGGACACCGGATTAGATACCGGTTTTCTAAGTGAAATTCAGCAAGCTTATCAACACTATTTAAGTCAGGAGCGGACTGAAGTTCCGGTGAGTGAATTGTCTGATCAACAGTTAATTGACTTAATTTTATCTGTTCATCATGTCCCTGAACGGATACTTTGGAATGAGTTAGATGCATTAGTCAATAAAATCTTATTGGTGCATTTTAACCACGACCCTGTGCGTTTATTAGAATTGCATCGTTGTTTCAGTTTGCTAAAAATGGAACTTGAACAACACTTTGCCAAAGAAGAGAAAATTCTCTTTCCTGCTTTACGCATTGCGACAAAGTCTGAAGCAGATTTAAATAAAATTAAAAATTTAATTGCCGAACTCGAAAATGAGCATGAGGCAGCAGGTCAGTTGATTAAGCAGATTATTGAATTGACAGAACATTTTACTCCACCAGACTATGCTTGTGCGACTGTAAAAGTGGTTTATGCAAAACTGCATGAATTGGTGGATGATCTGTTTTTACATATTGCCAAAGAAAATAGTGTGCTGTTTAAACGCTATTCCAGTTAAATTTTCAAAACTTTTCAGATCAAAAAGACCCTATTGAAATAGGATCTTTTTTTCATAGATTGAACATGTCATTTTAAAATTTTCACTTCATCTGTTAAGAGTAAATTAATCCTGTTTTTACGCCTATCTTGAATAGACATTTTCGATTGTTGCTATTCGTAAAAGCTGCTTTAGATTGTCATAAAAAACAGTTATTTTGATTATGAATTAGATGTTTTTTTAACGGTTCCTCACAATAATCATTTGAACGTATTTTTGGGAGTTCAAACATGTCACAAGATCAACAAACTTCAGGTTGCCCATTCCATCAAGCCGGCGGTCATACAAGCTCTACAGGTACTCAGAATTCGGATTGGTGGCCGAATGCGCTTAATCTCGATATTCTTTCCCAGCACGATAAAAAAACCAATCCAATGGATCCAGACTTTGACTATGCAGCTGCATTTAACTCATTAGATCTGGAAGCGGTAAAACAAGATCTACGCGAACTCATCAACAGCAGCCAAGACTGGTGGCCATCTGATTATGGCAGCTATATTGGTATGTTCGTACGTACTGCATGGCACTTGGCCGGTTCATACCGTAAGCAAGATGGTCGTGGCGGTGCCAACACTGGTAATCAACGTTTTGCGCCACTCAACAGCTGGCCGGATAACGTCAACACCGATAAAGGTCGTCGTCTACTTTGGCCGATTAAACGTAAATACGGCAACAAAATTTCTTGGGGCGATTTAATCGTCTTGGCAGGTACAGTCGCTTATGACGTTGCCGGCTTGAAAACTTTTGGTTTTGGTGGTGGTCGTACCGATATCTGGGCACCTGAAAAAGACATTTATTGGGGTGAAGAGAAAGAATGGCTTGCGCCAACCAAAAACCGTTACGAAAGTGATGCGGATCGTTCAACCCTGGAAAATCCGCTTGCTGCGGTGCAAATGGGCTTGATCTACGTCAACCCTGAAGGTGTAGATGGCGTTCAAGATCCACTACGTACTGCACAAGATATGCGTATTACCTTCGACCGTATGGGGATGAATGACGAAGAAACTGTGGCTTTAACTGTCGGTGGTCATACTGTAGGTAAAGCGCACGGTAATGGTAAGGCGGAAAATCTTGGTGCCGATGTTGAAGGCGCAGATGTGGAATTCCAGGGCCTGGGTTGGCACAACTCTGAAGGTACAGGTAACGGTGCAAATACTATGGTCAGCGGTCTGGAAGGTGCCTGGACCACGCATCCAACCAGATGGGACAACGAATTTCTTTACTTATTGTTCACCTATGAGTGGGAAAAAACCTTAAGTCCTGCGGGTGCGAAACAATGGGAACCGATTAACATCAAAGAGGAAGACAAGCCTGTTGATGCGCATAACCCGAATGTACGCCGCAACCCGATGATGACAGATGCTGATATGGCTCTGAAATTTGATCCTGAATACCGAAAAATTGCGGAAGATTTCTATAGAAATCCAGACAAATTGGCAGATGCCTTTGCTCGCGGCTGGTTCAAATTGACGCATCGTGATATGGGGCCAAAATCCCGTTATTTAGGTGCTGATGTTCCTGCTGAGGATTTAATCTGGCAAGACCCAATTCCAGCTGTGGATTACACTTTGACTGATGCTGAAGTTGCAGAGCTGAAAGCAAAACTTTTAAGCAGTGGTTTAACGTCTGCTGAACTGATTGCAACCGCATGGGATAGCGCTCGTACCTTCCGTGGTTCTGACTACCGTGGCGGCGCCAATGGTGCACGTATCCGCTTAGCTCCGCAAAAAGACTGGGCGGGTAACGAACCTGCACGTTTAGCAAAAGTCTTGGCAAAACTTGAAGAAATTCAGGCTGGCCTTGAGAAGAAAGTCAGTATTGCAGACCTCATTGTATTAGGCGGTACTGCTGCAGTTGAGCAAGCTGTACATGCTGCAGGTGTGGACGTAAAAGTTCCATTCACACCGGGTCGTGGTGATGCAACTCAAGAACAAACCGATGCTTATTCGTTTGAAGATTTCGAGCCGAAAGCAGATGGTTTCCGTAACTTTATCAAGCAGGATTATGTGGTTCAGCCTGAAGAAATGTTGTTAGACCGTGCACAATTGCTAGGTTTAACTGCACCTGAAATGGTTGTACTGGTTGGTGGTTTGCGCGTTCTTGGCGCGAACTACGGCGGCGCGAAAGAGGGTGTATTCACTGACCGCGTGGGTGTGCTCAGCAATGACTTCTTCGTGAATTTGACCGATATGGCCTACAACTGGAAGCCAACAGGCAAGAACTCATACAGCATTGTTGAGCGCGCAACAGGCGCTGAGAAATGGACTGCAACACGCGTAGACTTGGTGTTCGGTTCGAACTCGATTCTGCGTTCTTATGCAGAAGTGTATGCACAAGATGACAACAAAGAAAAATTTGTGAGAGACTTTGTGGCTGCCTGGACGAAAGTCATGAATGCAGACCGTTTTGATGTGAAAAAATAATTTACATTGAGATGTAAAAAACCGCTCGAAAGGGCGGTTTTTTATAGACTTTAATATGTTGATATTATTTGATTTATAAGATTGGTTGCGTATAAAGTGTATTGTGTTAATTTTACGAAAACTTAAATTTAGAATTACTTATGTCAAAAGCTTTTTTGATCTTGATGGCTTTCATTTCACTTTTTACTAATAGTTTATTGCATGCAGAGACCAATATAATGAATCAGGATCAAGTACTAAAACCGTTTATATTTAAAATTGGTTGAGATTTTTCAACTATTCAGACTAAATTCAATTTAGAAAAACATATTCCAAACGTGAATTTCATCAAAGAATCAAACTGGTATATATTAGCAACCCCAGTTGGACCTATTTCACTTCAAGAATGGCAAGGTAAACTTCATTGTATCGCTTATAATATTGATACAAATGATATAGAGTTAAAAAGGAAAATTATCGAATTTCTATTTCAAAAATATAAAATGAATTTCGAATGGGTGGATAAAGTTGATAACGGATTTTATATCTCATATGAATCATCTAATGATTCTATTCAAGGAACCTATGCTTATTCACTACGAACAACTATTTCTTTTACCAGTAATGAAATTAGAAAAGCTGAAACAAAAATTCGCTTTCCAAATCTTTAGCAACTAAAACTTCAATTTAATATAATAGAGTTTATATAAATCAGATTTTAGTATTATTTTTATATATCAACGGCCTATCATTTAAATGTAAGCATAGAAATAAAGGGAAATCCTATTATTCAAAATTAGACTTTCCTAAACTTAGAAGAATTTCTCTCTTCAACATCACCCACTCCCCAAACTCTGGTTCCACCAATAACGTCTGCGACACAAAGCCATAACAGACCCGTTGCATATTTAAACTAATCCGTTTGAGCTGTTCAGCATCTTTAATAACAGGTGCAAGAATGCTTTGCCACATCTGCACCATCATTTCATAGCTTTTACGGTAACTTTCAATATTGGAAATTTGCCGTTCCAGCAAAAAGGTCTGTGCCCATAAAAACTGCTGAGCCTGAATCTGCTCAAGCTGATAACGAATCACTTGCTTTAAGTACTCATCCAGAGCCAAATTTGTGGATAACTTGATCAGGCTGTGTGCATAAGTTTTTAAGTTCTCGGCATTGTTTTTTACGTGTCTGTGAATGGTCAGGGCAACTAAATCTTCCTTTTTGGAAAAATATTCATAGAACGTGCCTAAGCCCACTCCAGCCAAATCAGTAATCTCCCGAATCGTGATTTTATCTGCCTGACGTTCATGCAAAAGCCGAACAAAACTGTCCTGCAAGGCTTCCTGTGTCAGCTTGGCCCTGGACTGACGCGGCTTACGCCGTACTTGAATCTGTGGATTTTTCATAAAAAGTTTGACCCAACAAAGCCGAACATCCCGTGGCTATTTTTTCTCTATACTGGAATGAAAAGCCCAGAACAACAAGCAGGAAATATAGATGATGAATACATGGATGACCCATCAAATCAGCAACCAGTTTGATGAACTGCAAGATTACAATTTATTTTCATCCGATACGGTTTTACATGAAATATTGAAGCGTTATGGCAGCCATGATCAAGCAACGTTGTGTGATATGGGTAAAGTGGTGGGATCATCTGAATATTATCAATATGCCGATTTAGCCAATAAGCACACGCCTATTTTACATGCCTTCGATGCCCGTGGCCGCCGTAAAGATTACATTGAGTTTCATCCTGCCTGGCACAAATGGATGGCTTTAAATCGTAAGTTTGACAGCCATGCACATCCATTTAATCATGCGGCATCATCTTCGAAATGGGTGGAGTGGGCAGCGCGTTTTTACTTAAGTGGACAGGTGGAGTGTGGCAGTTTATGTCCGACTTCGATGACGCTTGGCAGTATTCCACTGATTCAGCGTGAACCTGAACTGTGGGCAAAAATAGGTGAGAAACTACTATCCACAGAATATGATGAACGTGACCTGCCGATTACTCAGAAGAAATCGATCTGGCTCGGGATGGGCATGACCGAAAAGCAGGGCGGTTCGGATGTGCGCGCCAATGAAACTATGGCAGTACCCGTCGCAGAGTCAGGACGTGGCAAAGCCTATTTGCTTACAGGACATAAATGGTTTTTCTCAGCTCCGATGTGTGATGCACATCTGGTGGTGGCAAAAACCGAGCAGGATGGCTTGGCCTGTTTCTTTGTGCCGCGCTGGCTGGAAGATGGCACGAAAAACAATATTCATGTGCAACGCTTGAAGGAGAAAGTCGGCAACCGCAGCAACTCCAGTTCCGAAGTTGAATTTAAGGATGCTTGGGGCATTATGATCGGTGAAGCTGGGCGCGGCATTCCGACCATTATTGAAATGGCAAACTACACCCGTCTCACTTGCTCGGTCGGTAGTACCGCCATGCTGCGTCAGGCCTTGGTGCAATGTCTTGCCTATACCCGTCAGCGTAAGGCTTTTGGCAAACATTTAGCCGAACAACCCCTGATGCAAGCAGTACTCGCAGATTTAGCCCTGGAAACCGAAGCCGCGATGCAACTAAGTTTTCATTTGGCACATTGCTATGAATCGGACGATGCTCTCTCTTTGGCATGGAAGCGTATCATGACACCAGCCTCCAAATTCTGGATCTGCAAGCGTGCAGTCGAGCTGACTGGCGAGATGATGGAAGTCTTTGGCGGCAATGGTTATGTCGATAACGGCATCATGGCGCGCATTTTTAAAGAAGCCCCGGTCAATACCATTTGGGAGGGTTCAGGCAATGTCATGTGCCTGGATGTGTTGCGCGCGATTGCACGTGAACCTGAATTCATTGAAGTGCTGTTTAAAGATCTGGCATCGACTGCCTTGCAAGATGAAACGCTGCAAAATGAATTGCAGGCTTTGTTTAAGCTCTTCAATCAGTCCCCTGAAGATGTGCAGTTTATGGGGCGCAGTTTGGTCAGCCGTTTGGTGATTTTGGCGCAAGCAGTGTTATTAAAACGTTATGCACCTGATTATGTCGCAGATGGTTTTATTGCAACGCGTTATAGCGAATTTCATGGCCGTGTGGTGGGTATGATTGCAGCGAAGCAGGTAGATGTGGACCGGGTGCTGGAAAGAGCTTTAGCAAGTTAAATTATTTTTAATACTTCTCTTAGCTATTCTTTGTCTTTTTAGCAATGCATTAAAACTCACTCAGAGAAAAGCTCTCCCTCCCTTTGGGATGAGAAATATATTTCGCAAGAGGAGGGAGGGTAATTTGAAAAAACTTAAAGTTAAATTCGGTACTTTTAGATATAAAAGTACTTATCCCTTTTGCAACACTACAACGCAAGAGAGAGGAGGAAATAACTTGCAATGCAAAACATCAACCCCATAAACATGCTTGTAAAATGTACAAAAAAGCGTAATATCGGCTTGCTATCCCATCCGGGTGGTGAATGAAAATAGGTGAGTAAAATGGCAAAGAAAAAAGCTCTGCCAGAGGTTGTGATTCACAACTTTGTGGCAAAACACATGCATGAGGTCAACAAAAGCCAGGTCTTTGTAGATCGAAAGAAAAATGCAAAACGTGGCTATGACAAGCACAAAAAAGGGAGATACTCAAATGACTATCTCCCTTTTTATTTCACTGTATTTTCTTACAATTGAATAGAATTAAGCACCCACAATACGGGTTGCCGATTTCACCATATCCCCCAGACCATGGGTCTTGAAGTAATATTCCATCCAGCTTTTCACCATCAGTGGGTTACTCATTTTTAATACACGTTCCAGCTGCTCCTGTGCATCGGTCATCGGAACATGACAAATCGCTTTACGTACCCGCAAAATATTGCTTGAACTCATCGACAGGGTATTAAAGCCCATCGCCATCAGTAGCACAGCCGCCAATGGGTCACCAGCCATTTCTCCACAAATACTGACCGGTTTATCATACTTATGACATTCTTGAACCAGACGGGTTAAAGCGCGTAAAACTGCAGGATGGAAATGCGAGTAGACATTGGCAACCCGAGGATTATTACGGTCTACAGCAAGTAAATACTGGGTCAAGTCATTGGAACCGACCGAGAAGAAATCCACCAGCTCAGAAAATTCTTCAATCTGTAACAGCACACTGGGTACTTCAACCATGATGCCAATTTTGGGCTTGGTAATTTTAACCTGTTCTTCTTCCTGCACTGCGGTCCAGTCACGGTCCAGCAGATAGAGGGCTTCTTCAACTTCACTGACACTGGTGATCATGGGCAGCAAAATATGCAGGTTATTCAGACCAATACTGGCTTTCAGCATGGCACGAATCTGGGAAGAGAAAATTTCAGGATGATCCAGGGTAAAACGGATGCCGCGCCAGCCCAGCGCCGAGTTTTCTTCTTCAATCGAGAAATACGGTAAATCTTTATCTGCACCAATGTCGAGGGTACGCATCACCACAGGTTTATTGGCAAAGTGGCTGAGTTGCTGGCGGTAAATGGCACGCTGCTCTTCTTCACCAGGGAAGCGATCACGTAGCATGAACGGAATTTCAGAGCGGTATAAACCTACGCCTTTAGCACCACGCTGTACCCCGCGAACGACATCAATCATTAAACCGGTATTCACATACAGTTTGACTGCCACACCATCAGGCGTAATGGCATCTTTGGTTTCGTATTGTTTTAAGTCTTTCGCCAGCTGTTCTTCTTCTTTCTGGATTTCTTTATAGCGGGTACGTAAACGGCGCGGCGGATTGATAAACACCCGTCCCTGATGGGCATCGACAATCATCTCCACATCATCCAGGGTATTGATTGGCAGTTCAGTCACACCGACCACGGTTGGAATGCCCAGTGCACGTGCCACAATCACCATATGTGAGTTCATGGCACCTTCGGTGGTGACAATCGCGGCAATTTTATCCACCGGTAATTCAACCAGTGCCGCGGTTGAAATGTCTTCCCCGATCAGAATGCTTTCATCGGTCAGTTCACGATGGCTAGCATCGGCTTCCTGTAAAAATGCCAGAATACGGCGACCGAGATCTTTCAGGTCGGACACACGTTCGCGTAAATAGTCATCTTCCATTTGTGCGAACAGGGCAATGTGATTATCAATGACAATACGGACCGCACCCTGTGCCCAGTTACCATCACGGATTTCAGCCTTAATTTCAGCAGGCAGGGAGTTTTCATCCAGCATGCGCAAGAACACGCTAAATAAAGCCCGTTCTTCAGCCATTAAGGCATCCTGCATTTTTTCATCCAGCGACTGAATTTCCTGACGCACCGAATTTAATGCGGCATCCAGAAGTTCCAGTTCTTCACTGATGTCATCTGCTTCACGGTCAGGCACAGCTGCCAGATCCGCAGGCGGGTAGAGAATCACGGCACGGCCTAAGGCAATCCCGCCTGAGCCTGATACACCCTGGAAGGTTTTATAAGCGGGTAGATTGCTTGGCTTGCGGAACACATCGATATTGCCAACTGCATGGGCATGGGCAATGACGCCGGAAAGCTGGGCACACAGGGTGACCAGGAACGATTCCGCTGCTTCACTGAAATCCTGGGGTTCTTTATTTTGCACCACCAATACGCCCATGACCTTGCGACGGTACATCACCGGAACACCCAGGAAGGAATTATAGATTTCTTCTCCGGTTTCAGGCAGGTACATAAAGCGTTCGTGCTTCGGTGCATTATCCAGATTGACGATTTCTTCGCGTTGTCCCACCAGTCCGACCAGACCTTCACTGGTATGTAAGGAGACATGCCCCACAGCTTCAGGATTTAACCCTTTAGAAGCCATGAGCAGATAACGCTGGTTACGTTCATCAAGTAGATAAATGGAGCAGACATCCACATGCATGGCTTCAGCAACCTGATTGACCATGATGTCGAGTGACTCATGCAAACTGGTGGACGCATTGATTTCTTGTACAATGCGTCTTAAGGTGTCCAGTTGCATATTCGACATAAAATCTGCTCCAAAATAAGTTTAAAACTATTTTTATTTATAACAACATGCTACTAAAAAATCTGCATTTTCATGCAGTTTTTTCTTTCTATAATGAGGGCAACTGATGACACAATTCCACCATCGCCCTTCGATAGACATCGCGTTTAAAATTCACGACCTGACCTAATGGGTACCAGTAACTGACCCATTGCCACTGGTCAAACTCGGGTGGGTCCGACAAATCCAGCTGAATATGCTTTGCTGGTGCTGTCAGCCTGAGTAAAAACCACTTTTGTTTTTGACCAATACACACCGGGTCTGAATCCGAGCGTATATACCGTTGCGGCAAACGATAACGCAGCCAACCTTTTGTTTGCGCTACAATTTGAACATGTTCGGGCAATAAGCCAACTTCTTCTCTCAGCTCACGATAAAGTGCCTGTTCGGGGGATTCTCCATACTGGATACCTCCTTGTGGAAATTGCCAAGCATTGTGTCCAATGCGTTTTGCCCATAAAACTTGTCCAATGTCGTTTGCCAAAATGATCCCGACATTCGGTCGGAAACCTTCTGAGTCGATCATTTGGCCTACCTAAATCTTGTGTAATGTGTGGCTTTTTTTACGGGGATTGTTATTTCTATATCCATCTCAAAAAAAAGCACAGCTTAAATGTTAAAAATTGCTATGATCTTAACGAATTTCTATCGACTAGCGGAGATAGATTTACAATTTTTTTCTTAAATTGCAGTTTTTACGAGTATTTTCATGAAATTGGCTTTATTTGACCTCGACCACACCTTATTAAATACCGATTCAGATTATTCATGGGGTGAGTTTTTAGTAACCGAGGGTTTAGTCGATCCAATCCGACATCGTCAAATGAATGACAAGTTTTATGAGGATTATAAAGCAGGGCAACTGGACCCGATTGCCTACAACGAATTCGTCTTTGAATTTTTAACTCAGCACGACAATGAGTATTTGACCGAATTACACGAATTGTTTATGAAAAAGGTGATTCGTCCACAAATGCGTCCTGAGGGTTTTGCTGCCATTCAAAAGCACAAAAATGCAGGACATGAGCTGGTGGGGATTACCGCAACGTCTGATTTTATTACTGCCCCGATTTTTCATGAGTTCGGCATTACTGAAATTATTGCCACCAATGCAGAAGTGGTGGATGGCAAATATACCGGTAAAGTCATCAATACTGCGTGTTACCAAAAAGGCAAACTGATCCGTCTGGAACAATGGCTGCAAGGGCGCGATATTGATGAGTCATGGGCCTATTCGGATTCATTCAATGACCGTTTCTTGCTGGAATATGCCGATCATGCCATTGTGGTTAATCCGGATGAGCGTCTAGAGGCGTTGGCCAAAGAACAAAACTGGGAAATTCAGGACTGGTCAATTTAGGCAATTTATTCTGAATGATGGGAGAGCCTGCGGAATATCCCTGTTCTCCCTGCTTTAAAGGTTAAAAATTAACGTTAAAATAAAAAAACCGCACTGAGCCGAAATTATTGCATGCTTGAGTATGGTTTCAATCCATGTGTAGAGCCGAGTTGAATATTTTATATCGACTAAGGGACGATAAAATAAGCCTTACTATCATTATGCCTTTACCGTATATTAGAAATGAAGATGATGATCGGTACGAATAAAGAATTAAACTTTAGAGTGAAGAATGGGAGATCAAAATGAGCCAACCACGTCCAAGAATGACCAACCTATTTGAACAACTGGGCTTAGATTCAAGTGAAGAGGCAATATCACTTTTTATTGCAACGCATCAACTCACTGCCGATACCCCAATTACTGAAGCGGAATATTGGACTGATGCACAACGCCAGTTTTTAACAGAAAAACTGAAGTCAGATGGATCCTGGGCGATTATTGTCGATCAGCTGAGCGAATCTCTGCACGAAGATTCAGTGATCCGATAAACATCTAAGGTCAAAAAGCCAATCAGTAGATTGGCTTTTTTTGGTAAATGGTTTATCTCACCCGTTTCCATAGCGTTACTTGTGACAATGTATGTTGATATTTACGTACTGTTTCACGAATGACAAAGGCCACATCCTGAGGTTCAGCAAGCATTTCAAAATGCTCTTGTAACAGTGTAGTAATGCCATCTAGCGTACTAAAATTTCCCCCATCTTTTTTAAAACCACCGAGCCATTCACTACATGCAGTATGTTCCTCTAACCAGGTATAGGGCGAGGCCAGCATTAAAATTCCACCCAAGGTTAAGCGCTGATGAATTTCAGCTAAAAAATCTTTGGGATGATGCAGGCGGTCAATCAAATTTGCAGCCAGAATAAAATTGTAATCGGTAAAATGAGGTTTTAAATTGCAGGCATCGGCCTGAAAAAAATCGACTCGTTTTGCATGGGTATCCAGTCCCAATTCTTTTAAGTTGCAGGCTTTATATTCGACCAGTTCGCCTTCGATGGGCAGGGTATAACGTAGCGTTTCGCCTTGCGCTAACTGTACCGCTTGCTGAATAAAGCGTGCGGAGAAGTCCAGTCCTGTGACCTGATCAAAATAAGCCGCCAGTTCAAAGCTGGCACGCCCTGTGGCACAGCCGATATCTAATGCCTTTTCTGTAGCAATATCCTTTAAATAAGGTTGTGCAATCTCAATCAGGCTTTGGGCAAAATTGGCGACATTAAAATATTCCACACCGTACTGAAATTCTAAATATTGCGAGATCATCTGGTCAGTTTCATATTGTGATTGAAACTGCTGAAGTGCTTGGGAAGCAGCGACATAGCGGAATCCAGCATGCTGGAAGAAATGCCGGCGGAAGGCATAACGTGAGCTATGCAAAGCCTCATTGCCGGCAGAAATCCAGGAACCGCCTTTGATTAAATTATGCTGGCCGTCAAAGGTTGGCGTGCTGAAATCATCATAGATCGGATGCACCTGAAAGCCGTCAAAAGGGTAAATCGGGGTTTCAGTCCATTGCCAGACATTGCCCTGAATATCGAAAAAATCACCCTGCTGAAAAAGATTGACCGGGCAGGGACTGGTGCCATATTTCAGTTCGATGTTGGCATGTTCAGGACTGGGAAGATCAGGATCCAACCCGGCCACCTCATAAAGTCGATACCACTCATCTTCTGTCGGCAAGCGAATACTTTGACAGGTTTTCTCGGCTTTCCAGTTGCAGAAAGCTTTGGCTTCCAGGTAATTCACTTCTACTGGCCAGTCCCAGGGCATGGAAATTTCTTCCAGCATCAGCCGCAGTGACCAGCCTTCAGGTGTTTTTCGCCAAAAACTGGGATGTGCTGCTTGAGAAAATTTCAGCCAGTCCAGTCCTTCTGTTGTCCAGTAGCGATCAGTTGAATAACCGTTATCTTCCACAAAACTTAAGAACTCCTGATTGGAGACTAAATATTGCGACGCTTCAAAAACGGGAACATCAGCTTGATGCTGGCCATATTCATTGTCCCAGCCATAAAAGTTACTGTCGAAAGTCTTGTTCAGACTGACCTGTCCTGCAGGGACCGCAATCAGGGTGTTTTCCGGTGCAATGCTGCTCATGATATTGGCACGCCATTGCGGATGATTGTAGACATAGTCCAGCTGCTGCTGGCGAATCAGTACCGATGAGGTTTCAAGATGAATCCGTTCATGTTCAATGCCCATGAGGATCGACCACCACGGATGGTTCCAGTTCAAGGGTAAAGTCAGTGGTGCATGCTCAATCAGATTCAGCACCAGTGCACGTACCTGATGACGATAAGCCTGGACTTCTGCGATGCTTGGCCATTCATAATGCTGATCATTCAAGTCATCCCAGCTCATTTCATCGACCCCGACAGCAAAGATACTTTCCACATGCGAGTTTAAACGATTGCTAATCAGTTTGCTGAGCAGCAATTTATTGATAAAAAAGGTGGCAGTATGGCCAAAATAAAAAATCAGCGGATGACGTAAAGTGATGGGTTTAAGGTAATAGGCTTCATCATTTTTTAGACAGTCAAACAGCAGTTCATAGCTGTCAAAAGTATTGAGGAAATAATCACGCAAGCTACGCCGTGCAGTGGCTTCATCAGCAAAGTTTAAATCGGGCGTAGGCAGCAAAGAAATTTGAGTGCTTTGCCACAAGTCGGCAGCATCAGAATCGGCTATGGATGGGTTGTTTTTAGATATTATCGGTGATGAATCCCTCAGCATAGCCTCATACTCCTTCGAATTCTTTTGCACATTTTAAACCATCGGGCTTTATGTGTTTTATTTAAAAGTACTCGAAAGCTGTGCCACTGTGCTGAGGATTAAGGTAACAAAATGCTGCATCCATGCAGATGCAGCACTAGAGCTGGTTTTAGTTGAGATGCGAGTTTTGCATCATGGCCACGAGTTCCTGTACGGCACGTGACTGGGTGCGCCCCGGATGCCAGACCATGCCCAGTTGACGTTGCATTTGCACATTAATATCCAGCATTTGCAGATCCTGATTCAGCAAGGTTTTCGGTAACACCGACCATCCCAAACCAATTGAAACCAGCATGCGGATGGATTCAAGCGGATTGTTGCTCATGGTGATTTTCGGTTTAACCCCTTGCTTTTCAAACTCGGCCAAGGTGATTTGAGAGGTATAAGTTTGCGATGCTGGCAATAAGCTCGGGTACTGGATCAGATCTTCCAGGCTCAAATGTTTTTTTTGTGCCAGCGGATGAAAAGGTGCAACCACAAAGACCAGCGGATCATTCCAGATGGTCACATAACGCAGGCGTTCATCACCTTGCGGTGGGAGGGTTAAAAAGGCCAGCTCCAGATCACCGGCCAGTACCTGTTCATGTGCCTGTTCCGAATCAACAAAATGTACATCTAAAGTCACATCTGGAAATTTTTGTACATAATTGCGCAGGTGCTGTGGCAGATGATGTAAACCAATATGGTGACTGGTGCCAATTTTCAGCTTGCCTTGCACCTGTTCCTGTTCGTGACTGAGGGTATGATGAATATCTCCCAGCTCATTTAACCAGTTTTTCACTTTCGGTAATAAAGAGTGTGCAGCATGGGTGGCCTGAACACCACGACCGGCAGATTCAAACAGTTTCACGCCAAAATATTCTTCCAGACTATGAATTCGTTTGGTCACAGCCGGCTGGGTGATAAACAATAAATCGGCAGCCATAGAAATAGAGCCTGTTTCCATGACTTTAATAAAAGCTTCAAAGGCAGCAAGATTCATAAGGGGATATCTGGTTATATGAAATTAAAGTAATTATAAAATATTTTTATATTAAATAGGGGACTTAATCTTGCAAAAGACCTTAAGAAATGTATGCAGATGTGAATTTATGGCCTGGAAATACAAAAAATCACCTCATAAAAAAGAGGTGATCCTTGTAAAGAATAAAAAAGCAGCCCATGTTATCTATATAGCCTTGCAGAGATTTAGATGGTCGCGTTGTTGCTGTTTTGCATTTTCGCCGGTTTGGCTTCCCAGATTTTTTCATGGAAGAAGAAAGCGATCGCCTGAATAGTCGGCTCAAGTAAACTCAAGGTGACTGCCATCCAGATACTTCCTGTCACGAAATAACCGACCAACATGGCAATGGTGATGTGCATAATGTAATAGCTAAAGGTTTTCTTGAACATACGCTGGTTATTATCAACAAATTTTTGAATATGAGCCATGGGTTGTTCCTCAGTCTTTACTCGGGATATAGCTAAATGATAATCAGTCTTATTTGATTTGTAAAAACGAACATTTTCATATTTTTAATCGGTTTTATGGATTATTGACTGGTTAAACTGAACAATCAATACAACAACAGGGGAATGGTATCGCGCAAAGATACTTTTCTGGCAGGGTGAGCATTATGGATATTAAACACATCAAATACCTCCTCGATATTTTCGAGGAAGCGGTGGAAAAACGCAGTCAGGTCTATGAAATTGCCGATGATGAAGATGATGAAAATCAGGCGGCTGCCCAATGCGGCGCAGCGAAAGCAGAACTGATCCGGGCGATTGAACAGCTTATAGCAGCTAAAGAAAAACCGTCGGGATAAATTCAGCATGTATAACACCCTGCGCGGAGCTTTAAAGCTCTTGATTTTTTGAACTTTTTTATAAGGAGGGCGCGGCCTGGTTTAAAAACTTGAGCGATGAAATTTTGCCAAAATGCAGGGTTTTGATAGGGTTAAAATTAATTCCAAAAAGTTTTTAAACTAATAAAAATGATAAATTAGATTTATGTGAATACGTGGTTATAATCGAAGTTAACGAAAGCATTACCCAGTTCTATGGAGCGCGTCGACATGGCAGGCAATACCCCAAAAGCAAAGACTTTATACGATAAATTGTGGGATGACCATTTAGTAAAACAACGCGATGATGGCTCAGCCTTACTTTATATCGATCGTCATTTATTACATGAAGTAACTTCACCACAAGCTTTTGAAGGTTTGCAGCTTGCAGGTCGTAAACCTTGGCGTTTAAGTGCCAATGTGGCCACGCCAGACCATAATGTACCAACCTCAAAAACCGAGCGTGAGCAGGGTATTGCCGGTATTGAAGATCCAACTTCACGTATTCAGGTGCAAACCCTGGATGATAACTGTGATGCCTTCGATATTGTCGAATTTAAAATCAATGATATCCGTCAAGGGATTGCCCACGTGGTTGGACCTGAGCAAGGTTTGACTTTACCGGGTATGACAGTGGTGTGTGGTGACTCACATACTGCAACTCATGGTGCATTTGGCTGTTTGGCGCACGGTATCGGGACTTCTGAAGTTGAACATGTATTGGCTACCCAATGCCTGGTTCAAAAGAAAATGAAGAACATGTTGGTACGCGTTGACGGTAAATTGGGTCAGGGCGTTACACCAAAAGACGTGGTATTGGCGATTATCGGTAAAATTGGTACAGCAGGCGGTACTGGTCACGCGATTGAATTCGGTGGTCAAGTGTTCCGTGACATGTCGATCGAAGGCCGTATGACTGTGTGCAACATGGCGATTGAAGCCGGTGCACGTGTCGGTATGGTCGCTGTCGATGACAAAACCATTGAATATGTTAAAGACCGTCCATATGCGCCAAAAGGCGAGCAGTGGGATGCCGCTGTAGCCTACTGGAATACCTTGCACTCTGATGAAGGCGCGCATTTCGACACCGTTGTGGTATTGCAAGGTGAAGAGATTGAACCGCAAGTGTCTTGGGGTACTTCTCCTGAAATGGTCATCCCTGTTTCAGAATCTGTACCGACTTTAGAACAAGCCAAAGATGACGTGCAACGTAATGACTGGACCCGTGCTTATCAATATATGGGTTTAAATGCCGGTCAGGCATTGGCAGACATTCAGTTAGACCGCGTATTTATCGGTTCTTGCACCAACTCGCGTATTGAAGATATTCGTGCTGCTGCTGAAGTGATTAAAGGCCGTAAAGTGGCTGCTTCAATTAAACAGGCCATGGTGGTTCCGGGTTCTGGTTTGGTGAAACAGCAGGCTGAAGCTGAAGGCTTGGATAAAGTATTCTTGGAAGCTGGTTTTGAATGGCGTGAACCGGGTTGTTCAATGTGTTTGGCGATGAATGCCGATAAATTGCAGCCGGGTGAGCACTGTGCCTCAACTTCTAACCGTAACTTCGAAGGTCGTCAGGGCAATGGCGGTCGTACGCACTTGGTGAGTCCAGCGATGGCAGCTGCTGCAGCGATTGCCGGTCACTTTGTTGATGTTCGTTCATTCTAATTGGGCTAAGGGGAGCAAAACATGAAAGCTTATACCGTTGAACAAGGTATCGTTGCACCATTAGACCGTGCCAATGTCGATACAGATTTAATTATTCCAAAACAGTTTTTAAAATCGATCAAACGTACCGGTTTTGGCGACAACTTATTTGATGAATTGCGTTACTTGGATGAAGGTTATTTAGGACAGGATATTTCTAAACGTCCTAAAAACCCTGATTTTGTCTTGAACCAGCCACGTTACCAAGGTGCAACCGTGTTGATTTCACGTGCCAACTTTGGTTGTGGTTCAAGCCGTGAACATGCACCTTGGGCTTTGAACGAATACGGTTTCCGTACCGTGATTGCCCCAAGCTATGCCGATATTTTCTTTAATAACAGCTTTAAAAATGGCATGTTGCCAGTGATCTTGTCTGAAGAGATTGTCGATCAGTTATTTAAGGAATGTGCAGCAACTGAAGGCTACCAGTTAACTATCGACTTGGAAGCGCAGGAAGTGCGTACACCATCGGGTGAAAGCTTTAAATTTGAAGTCGATCCGTTCCGTAAACACTGCCTGTTAAATGGTTTGGATGATATTGGCTTAACTTTACAAGCTGCAGACGATATTCGTGCTTATGAAGAAAAGACCAAACAGTCACGTCCGTGGGTATTTCAGGAAATTCACGGTTAGTTGCTTGAATTTTCAGCGCTAGTAGTATCGCAGCCTAACTCTTGCTAATATCGGATCCATAAAAATATTTAGTTGGCTTTATTTGGTGAGGGTTGGGCTCGAACAATGACAAAAGTTTATGGTCAGCTTGCTGTACTGGGTCTTATGGCCGCATCCTTAAGTGCATGCCAAAGTATTGATACAGTACGAATTAAACATGTAAAAGAAACTGAAAGTAGCAAAACAAATGCCTTAATTTACTGTGCGGGTACTGCAAACTGTGAATTTGAACGTTTAAACAAAATTCAAATTATTGATGCAGCACAGCGCCGTGTGAATAGTGCTGCGGTTGAATCGGGTATTTTACGTTTACAGGCAAACTCATTAAGTCAGCCGAATGCGTTATATCTTTCAATCCCTCCCGGACAACATGAACTGGTGATCCGCTTTTATCCGATTTCCAAGGATCGTGCAGAAACCCTTCATGTTTTTCACCAGTTTAAGCCGAAGCAGCGTTACATTTTTAAAATGTACCGTGAACGCAACAAACAGCAGGGCAGCTTGCTGAATGTATCTGCACCTGAACCCTTATGTGTAGATCTCCTGCAAGAACACAAGACAATCCGACGTTTCTGCAGACCCTATAATGCCTTGACCGGTCTGGGCGAGTTTGTGGAAAAGAAAATTTAAAATCCCGTCGATTTAATCTATCGACTTCATAAATGGAAACACTCATGTCAAAACATATTTTGATTTTACCAGGTGATGGTATTGGTCCTGAAATCGTAAAAGCAGCTGAACAGGTGCTTGCACGTGTGAATGAAAAATTCAATCTGGGTTTGACTTGGGAACAGGGTTTATTGGGTGGTGCTGCGATTGATGCGCATGGCGAACCCTACCCTGCAGTGACAGCAGAACAGGCAAAAGGTGCTGATGCGATCCTGCTTGGTGCTGTCGGTGGTCCAAAATGGGATACGATTGAACGTTCAATCCGTCCTGAACGTGGTTTATTGAAAATCCGTTCTGAATTGAATTTATTTGCAAACTTGCGTCCAGCCATTCTTTACCCGCAACTTGCTGGTGCTTCAAGCTTGAAACCTGAAATCGTTTCTGGCCTGGATATCCTGATTGTGCGTGAACTCACCGGTGGTATCTACTTCGGTCAGCCGCGTGGTATCCGTGAACTGGAAAACGGTGAGAAACAAGGCTTCAACACTGACGTTTATAAAGAGTCTGAAATTAAACGTATTGCCAAAGTTGCATTTGAACTTGCCGGTCTTCGTGGTGGTAAAGTATGTTCTGTCGACAAAGCCAATGTCCTTGAAGTGACCGAACTTTGGAAGCAAACCGTGACTGCACTTAAAGAAGAGCAATATCCAGAGATCAACTTGTCTCATATGTATGTAGATAACGCAGCAATGCAGCTGGTACGTGCGCCTAAACAGTTTGACGTGATCGTAACCGGTAACTTGTTTGGTGATATCCTGTCTGATGAAGCAGCGATGCTTACAGGCTCTATTGGTATGTTGCCATCTGCATCACTGGATGAAAACGGTAAAGGCATGTATGAGCCATGTCATGGTTCAGCACCAGACATCGCAGGCCAAAACATTGCCAACCCATTAGCAACCATTCTTTCTGTGGCAATGATGCTTCGTTACACCTTCCGTGAAGAAGCAGCAGCGCAAGCCATTGAAGATGCAGTAGGCAATGTGTTGGATCAAGGTTTACGTACTGGCGACATCATGTCAGAAGGCAATACTCAGGTGGGTACCGTGGAAATGGGTCAAGCAGTGGTTGCTGCATTGAACTAAGTTCGCACAACAGCAAAAACGCAGCCATGAGCTGCGTTTTTTTATTGCTTTTCAGAGGGTTTTAACAGGTGCGGCCAGTGTAATAAACCGATTTAGCAATGTTGTTTTCTAGGCGATAGATAATTTTACATTGCAAACTCACATCATAGCTTTGGGCTCGAGGCGTCACTGGTATAGGGATATTACCCGCATCGATATCGGCAGGATTCTGTGCCATCGGTACTGGAATAGTGATAGGACGCATTACCGTATAAGTGAGTGTCTGATCATTTGCGATAGGCGCCAACACTTGCTTGTAACCTATGCTGGTCAAATTGAGCTTGGCTTGAATGCTTTGACTGGTCTGCCCGATAAATTGCTGTAAATAGGCATCACGTTGTTGTGCGCTGGTTGTGGGTGATGTTGTGCAGCCATACAGCAAGCACAGTATTGCAAAAAGACTGAGGGTGTGAAGAAATGACATCGCCTTTTCTCCGTTGCATAAAACCTTATTTTAAACAGAGAAATTTGAATCAACGTTGTAATTTGATACACGGTCAGTAAGTGTAGTTGCAATAAAAAAGCCACTCAAAGGTGGCTTTCATGCTTTCGCTAAAACTTAGCGTGCACGGTAAGTAATACGACCCTTGGTCAAATCGTAAGGCGTCATTTCTACTTTCACACTGTCGCCAGTTAAAATACGAATATAGTGCTTACGCATTTTACCAGAGATGTGGGCAATCACTTCGTGACCGTTCTCTAAACGTACACGGAACATAGTATTAGGAAGCGTCTCGGTGACAACGCCTTCGAACTCGATGAGTTCCTCTTTATTGGCCATAGCCTACCTGAATGAATAAATTGGAAAGGCGCAAATTATAGTCAATTTTTTTGCATAAAACAAGGCGCAATGCGGCTTTGCTCGTTCATCTGTCAGTTAAATAAGCGAACCCTCCGTATACAGATTTTCTGTAAAAAAGCGCATTGTCATGTTGTCAGTTTGGTCAATCGCAGTTAATCTAAAATCAATCTTTTTAAGTATAAATGAAGAACATACAAGGAAGGTCTTTGCGTGGGTCAGCTAACTGATGCATCAGTTGTTTTACGATTGGGCTATCAAGCCATTCGTCGTTCGGGTTTGCCAACTGAAGAAATTTTAATGAAAGCTGGTGTGGCCTTAAATCAGGTCGAAACCAATGATCGTACCCCGCTCAGTGCTCAATATGCGTTTTGGGTGGCTGCGGAAGAGGTCAGTAAAGATCCCGATATTGGTTTGCATTTGGGGGAACACCTGCCTTTATATCGTGGGCAGGTGATTGAACATCTGTTTATTTCCAGTGAAAACTTTGGTGAAGGGCTAAAACGCGCACTGGCCTATCAACGTCTGATCAGTGATGCCTTTCATGCCAAACTGGTGATTGAAGATGACCGTTGCTATTTAACCAATGGTGAGCAGTCCTTAAGTGAAAATATCGTTAATCGCCATTTTTCTGAGTGTGCGATGTCGGGTGTGCTGCGTTTCTTTAAATTTATTACTGAAGGTCGTTTTCAGCCGATCTATATCGATTTTAACTTCAGTCAGGGCGCGCCCGATGATGAATACTTCCGTGTCTATGAATGTCCGGTCAGCTTAGGGCAAAAAGAAACCCGCTTGTATTTCGATCCCGCGATTTTAGATTACCAGTTATGGCAGGCTGAACCAGAGCTGTTGCAGTTACATGAGCAATTGGCGATTGAAAAGCTGCAAGAACTGGCACGTTATGATCTGGTCGGCGAAGTGCGCCGCGCGATTGGTTCAACGCTAGAAAGTGGTGAAACGACTTTAGAAACGGTAGCCACACATCTAAATATCACGCCGCGCCGTTTACGCACCCAGCTGAGTGAAGCCAATACCAGTTTCCAGCAAATTCTTTCCGATTATCGCTGTCGATTGGCGAAAAAGCTTTTGGCGAATACGGCGGAAAGTGTTGAGCGAATTGTCTATCTCACCGGTTTTTCCGAGCCGAGCACTTTTTATCGTGCCTTTAAGCGCTGGACCAATGAAACGCCCGTGGAATATCGCAAGCGCAAGCAGCGCTAAGTTTTATATTCTAAAAATCCTCCCCTAACCCCTCCTTTATAAAAGGAGGGGAACTTCTCGTTTTTAAAGGTAAGCCACACTGTTGTGCAAGGGGAGGGATTTTATAAATTTACATACTAAATAAATCATTCCGGCATATTCAGCCAATGCGGGCCTAATGGCATTTTAGGCAGCTCAAATTGCTCAGGGTAATCGGCATGGATGAAATACAAGCCATCCGGTGGGGCAGTAATGCCTGCTGCTTTACGGTCTTCAGCAGCAAAAATATTGTCAATATGGTCAACCTCATACATGCCTTGCCCAATTTCCAGTAAACAGCCCATGATATTACGTACCATATGGTGCAAAAAGCCATCTGCTTGAATATCCAACACCAGATAACAACCATGTTGAATCAGGCGACAATGTTTAACATGCCGAACTGGCTGATTGGATTGGCAGGCTGCGGCACGGAAACTTTCAAAATTATGCGTGCCTTCAAACTTTTTCGCCGCTGCAATCATCTTCTCCACATCGAGAGGATAATAGGCATGGGTGACTTGCTTATGTAAAAGTGCAGGGCGCTGCGGATTGTTATAGATGACATAGCGATAACGACGTGCCTGAGCTTTAAAACGGGCATGGAAATCGCTGTCCATCTCCTTGATCCACTGGAAGGCGATATCTTTAGGAAGCTGACTGTTTGCCCCCATCAGCCAGCCACGAATCGGGCGGATGGCATTGGTATCAAAATGCGCAACCATATTGGTGGCATGAACACCGGCATCGGTACGACCCGCGCCATGTAGAATAATGGGTTCATCGGCAATTTTACTGAGCACTTTTTCAATGGTTTCCTGCACGCTTGGTACGCCAGGCTGTTGAGTTTGCCAACCTCTATATCGAATGCCACAAAACTCAATACCGACTGCAAAACGTTGCATATTTACCTCAAATTACATGTGATCATGCCAATGCGCCTGCCATTGGTCTACAGTGTCGTATTGTAAATACATTTTCAGTGCTTTTGCATAAAGATCTGCATGTCCCAAACAGTCATTCAGAAGAATATGGGTCTGCTGGATCCATTGGCTGATGGCATAACGCTGATCAATACCACCAAAAGGCACCTGAGTGGTTAAAATGACGGCACAGCCTATTTGTTGTAGTTTTTGAATACAAGCAATGAATGGTTCATTCACTGCCAGGTTGCCTGTGCCGAAACCTTGCAAAATCAGGCAGTTTGGCGGTGCTTGGCAAATGGTTTGCAGATTAGTAACTTGCTGAGCCAAATCCAGAGGCTGCATCATCAAGCTTAAACAGTTAAAAGTCGCAGCCTTGTTGAGATCATTCTCATGAACTATATAGCTCGGGCTGTGGGAAATGGGTTCAGCTGCATTTTTACCGCTAAAGGCATCCAGTTCTGTAGTATGGATTTTTAAGGCTGACTGGGCATGAACTAAATGATGATGAAAGGCTAAATAGACCCCCACCGGATATTTGATCACACAGTCCAGAGCAAAGTTTAGATTATCAATGGCATCAGTAAATTCACGGGTATTGTCTCCCGCAGTATTTAACAGGGGGTACTGGCTACCGGTCATGACCACATGCGCGGATTGACCCAGAAAGCGTGACAGCACCGCACTGGCATAACTGAGGGTGTCGGTACCATGAATAATCACAAAATGCTGAAACTGCTGTAGCTGAAGTTGTTGAATATACTGAACCAGGTGCAGCCAGTCTGTGGCTGTGCAGGCACTACTGTCCTGAATGACTGGTGCAACAAAACATTCGATCTGTTGATCGAGAGGGAGTATGTGTTGCAGTTTCGGAATAAATTGCTCAGCAGGCATAGGACTGAGTGGATCACCAATACAGCCAAATGTACCGCCCATATAGATTAACGCTATTTTTTTCATCATAAAAAAAGCAGTCAAGGATGACTGCTTTATAGTAGATCGAAATCGCTTAAGATGCTATTTGATTGCGTAAATGATCTGCCTGTTGGCGTTGTTCAGAGGTATATCCGGCTTCTTGCTCTGCCAATAATTCACGTGCCGATTCAAATGCACCGAGTTGGATATATTGCTGTGCCAGTTCCAGATTCAGATTGATTTCATCTACTTCAATCAGCTCAGGGAAGGATTGAACCAATGGATCATTTTTATCTGCTTTGGATGCAGATGAGCTGACATTGCTAATATCAAAGCTTACGCCTGCAGCTTTCGCTGGCGATACTTCTGCAGTTGTCTCTTCAATCTGGGGTGCTGACTCTAAATTAAAGTCTAGATCTAGGCTTGGCGTAGTCTCTTCAACAGCAACCTTTGTTTCAGCTGCTGGAGTTTCTGCAATGGAAAAATCAAAATTAAATTCAGGTTTTTCTTCTACAGCAGGCTCAATAGTCGCAGCTTTTTCAGTTTCCGGTTGTTCAGTTGTTGCAGTAGTGTCTAAACTAAATGAGAAATCCAAAGGCTGAATTTCTTGAACTGGGGCAGCTTCTGGCTTGGTTTCTGCCCCAGGTGCAGAATCAAAATTAAGGGTATTAAAATCTAAAGGCTTGATTTCTTCAGCTGGAGCATTTGCTGTAGCTGTTGAATCTAAAGATAGGGTATTAAAATCAAGGGGCTTGATTTCTTCAACCGCGGTTGTTTGAGGAGCTGGCTGATCTTGCTGTAACTGGTCAAAAGCAAGATCATTTGCTGTTGCACCTGCTGCAACAGTGTCAGTCATTAATGCATCAAAAGCAGCGGTATTCTTTGTTTCAGTAACTGCTGGCTCAGCCACAGGTGTAAGAGCTGATTCGGTTTTAAAATCAATGGTATCTCTAGAACCTGCAGCCTGTTTTTCATGTGCTTCTTTCTTGGCAAGTGCCTGTTCCAGAAAATCATTTAGCTCTAATGAGCGCAAATGATTAATCAGTTGGCTAATGGCGAACTCATCTTTCTGCAAGATGTGAATGTCAAGCAACAGCAAATACAACTCATGCTGTGAATTGTCTTTATTTAAAGCCTGATTAATCTGTGCTTCAGCAGAGAAAAAATTGTTTTCGCGAATCAGGGCTTCAATTTTATTGCGGACATCGGCAGCTAAAGGGGTGGTTTTTTTCTTTGCAACAACAGTATCAGCAACTTCTTTTGTTTTTGTCACTGTTTTTTTAGTTGAGCTTACTTTTTGAGTTTTGCCCTTAGCTGTTGTTGTTTTACCTGATTCTTGGCTGTCTTGACGTTTTTTGAAAACGACCAAAACAATAATTAATATTACTAATGGAATCACATAAATCAGCATGTTTTAACCCCTAGAGAGTAGGACTTTAGAGATGTGCCTACTCAAAAAATCATCGTATGTAACATTGAGTTAGTGTATTGGCTTCTTATCTGCCTGTTGAGCTTTCAATTGTTGCTGCAATTGGGCTAGACGGGCATTTAATAATTGAATTCTGTGATCCTTCTGATTTAGTGCCAATTCTAATTGAGTTACGTTTCTCTGTAATCTAACGGTTTTTTCGCGAGATGTCATAACTTTTAATGATAACTCATTAGAAGTTTGTTTTTTTTCTGTGTTCTTTTTGGCAGAACCGCTGGCTGAATCTTGTTCTTTCTCTGCAACCAAGCTCATTTCGGCTTGATTCAAGCGATATTTGGCCTTAGCCGACTGATGAGAAGGGTTGGAAGGTGCTTTGGCTAAATGGGCAACTTTCGGCTTGTGCTCTTCTTTAGGGTTGCCCACAGTATTTAAATTCAAAGCAGCACCACGGCGTAAACGATTCACATCACCTTGAATAAAGGCATGTTCATTATTGGCCTTGATTTGTTTCATGACTTCGCCAATCGGACGATTTTGCTCAGTCGCTACACGTGAGGCAATTGCCCAGAGTGACTCATTTGATTGCACTACATGTTTGCTGGCTTGCGCTGTAATTCCAGGCTGAGACGATGGCTTAGCAGCTGTTTCTGGCTTAGTTTTTGGTGCTGCGGGTGCTACAGTTTCTGCTGCCACTTTCGATTTAGCCTGTTGTGCAGATGCTGCATATTGCTTGACTAAAGGGTCTGCCGAGACATTGTTATTTGAGTTATTTGAAGTTTTTACTTCATTTTTTGTCGAAATTTGTGCTGGTATAGCACTCTTGGCTTCAGCTGGAGCATTTTGCGGAGTTTGAACCGGCTGGGTAGATGGCATCTGCATTGCTGAAATGACCACAGATGCAGCAGACGTACTATTTAAACTTGGTGGAGCCGCTTTATGTACCATTAATGGTGCTTCAAATGATTGCTGTAATGCCGCTTGTGGTTTTTCAATTCGATATTGCGTACTTTCAGGCAGTTGTAATGCAATATCTTTTTCACTGACAATTGTGATTGGGTTTAACGGTTTTTCATTGCCTAGAATACGTGCCTGAGTTTTTGCCGGGCTGCGTTGTAGTGGCGTTTTAATATGTTGTAACCGTGTCGAGTTACCTTCCTGAATTTTAATAATAATGTTGAGTTCGGCTTCAGTTAGGGGGCGTGAAGAGGTAATGGTAATCACCCCATTGCCAGAACTATCGCGACGGGTAAAGAAATTGAGATGTCCAGGCGGCTGATGGACCACGCCTAAAGTGGTAATATCTTCTGCATTTGCCAGACTGGCTTGTATTGGGGTATGTGGGTCAGCTTGACGAAAATTCATTTCGGCATAGAGTAATTCGCCCGGCGCAGACTGGATTTGAATCGGGTCTATGGTAATCGCATGAATATTCTGCGAAGCAATAATGGCTAAAATGGCTATCTTTAATTTGTTATATACGGTCATCTTAATCTTTAGCTCGGTTTTTGTATCGCACTGCGAATAGTTATAGATTAACGAGGTGTTGAAGAATTGTAAAATATTAACATAAAGGATACATAAAAAAAGCCGATCAATTGTGATCGGCTTTTCTTTTTTCTTTCATTTAGCAATTAAGCATTTTTATATTCAATTAAAATGCGAAGCATACGGCGTAAAGGTTCCGCAGCACCCCAAAGTAATTGGTCACCTACAGTGAATGCGCCAAGGTATTCTTTACCCATGTTCAGTTTACGCAAACGGCCGACTGGAACAGACAGTGTACCAGTGACTGCCACAGGAGTCAGATCAGTCATCGATGCTTCACGAGTATTTGGAACCACTTTTGCCCAGTCATTTGCATTTGCAATAATGTCTTCGATCTCGTTCAACGGAATGTCTTTTTTCAGTTTCAAAGTAATCGCTTGAGAGTGGCAGCGCATTGCACCAATACGAACACAGTGACCATCAATCGGAACGATTTGCTGGTTGCCTAAGATCTTGTTGGTTTCAACCTGACCTTTCCATTCTTCTTTCGACTGACCGCTTTCAAGCTGCTTGTCGATATACGGAATCAAAGAACCTGCTAAAGGCACGCCGAAGTTTGCAGAAGGGAAGCCTTCACCACGTTGCAATTGTGCAATTTTAGAGTCAATGTCTAAAATTGGAGAACGTGGATCATCTAACAAATCTTTGGTGTTGTTATACAGGTAGCCCATACCCGTGATGAGTTCACGCATATTTTGCGCGCCAGCACCAGAAGCGGCCTGATAAGTCATCGATGTTGCCCATTCCACGAGGTTGTTTTGGAACAGACCGCCTAAGCCCATAAGCATCAATGAAACTGTACAGTTACCACCAACGAATGTTTTGGTGCCATTCACCAAACCATCTTTAATCACATTCATGTTGACCGGATCAAGCACGATGATGGCTTCATCATCCATACGTAAGGTAGATGCCGCATCAATCCAGTAACCACTCCAACCCTCAGCTTTCAGCTTAGGGAAGACTTCAGTCGTGTAATCACCACCTTGACAGGTAATAATGACATCCATTTGCTTCAGACTGTTAATGTCCGTTGCATCCATAAGTGCTGGGGCAGTCTTACCACCAAATGCAGGGGCTTCACCACCTGCATTACTGGTAGAAAAATAGAATGGCTCAAAATGAGCAAAATCATTCTCTTCAACCATACGTTGCATAAGGACGGAACCCACCATCCCGCGCCAACCGACCAGACCTACTTTCATGCCACTTCGCCTCGGTGCGTTAAAAAAAATCAAAAGGGATTCGAGTGTATCAAAAAGGGACGTGACTGCAAGTACTACATAATCAAAACATCAATATTATTGAGAGAAATATCTTGTTTATGTTACATACAAAATTGATAAAGTTTTTCAACTGCAGATCGAATTACCAAGATAAACAGAGTAAAGCTGATGATTTGGGTGGAAATAATTGCAGTTTTAGTGATATGGCTGACATTCTGGTCACTGATTCCACGGGATGAGTGGTGGATTCGAGGTGCCGATTTTCCACGGTTACAAATTCTGGTTTTAGGACTGATTGCCTTTGTTCTGCTGCTGGTCTGGGAGCAACCCTGGAATTTAACACGGGAAATTATTTTTATCGGTCTGATTGCGGCACTGGCGTACCAGCTCAAAATGGTGCTGCCTTATACCTTTCTTTGGAAAAAGCAGGTCAAGCATGTCCGCAAACATCAGCTGAATCCGGACAAGCAAATCTCCCTGATCATTTCCAATGTCCTGACTTCAAATAACAAATACCATTTGCTGATTGAGCAGATTCAAAAGTATCAGCCAGATTTGCTGTTAACTCTAGAATCAGATCGAGTCTGGCAAAAAGCACTTTCCGCGATTGAAAAAGATTATCCATATCGGGTGCCTGTACCTCTGGATAATTTATACGGCATGCATCTGTATAGCCGTTTAGAGCTGAAAGATACCGAGGTCAAGTTCATTTTAAGTAATGAGATTCCTTCCATTCATACCACAGTCATTTTACGTTCAGGTCAACCGGTACAACTTTATTGCTTGCATCCCAAACCACCCAGCCCGACTGAAGCGAAAGATTCGACGCTTCGGGATGCGGAACTATTAATTGTTGGTGACCAGATCAAGGATCTGGATGAAAGCTGTATTGTGATGGGAGATTTGAATGATGTGGCCTGGTCACGAACAACCCGACTGTTTCAGCGGATGAGTGGCTTGCTCGATCCACGCGTGGGGCGTCACTTTGTGAATACTTTCCATGCCGATTATCCCTTATTGCGTTGGTCGCTGGATCATATTTTTCACAGTACCGATTTTGCCTTGGTCCATATGAAAAGATTGCCTCATATAGGTTCAGACCATTTCCCAGTTTATGTGGTTTTACAAACGGGACGTGTTTTTGAACAGGTACAGGAAGAGCTGGAACAAACCGATGCCGATGAACAGAAAGCACAAGAGACAATACAAGAAGGCATTGAAAAGGCTGAAAAAGAGGAAAAACCAGTCACCGATGAAATTGCCCAGGCCTATAAAAATGAGATCAAGCAAGTTGATTAAATAATAGAAAAGTGTACGAAATGGCTTACATCGATTTAGGTCAATTGCGAATGGTTCTTTTTTCTAAACTCATTTAATCTAAACTCATCAGCCAAGGAAGCGGGAAAGGAACATCCCATTATGGAAGACGAAATTTGTGGCTGATAGAAAGTCATCATGGATATGATGCAGCAATGGATAGCAATAACAAAATAACAATAAGATTTGAAGCACAACCTCATATACCCGAGTTTTGCAGGACGCAGAACTCGGGTTTATGGTTTTTATAGAAGCCCCTAAAAATAAAATGTCAGCCATGTATTTATCAAAATTTCAAGAACTTAAAATTTATATTATTAATTTTACTGAATTATCACGTGATGCTTTGCATATCTATGCCGGGCTGACATTATTCTTTATTGTGGCATTTTTTCACCATCGTCAATTGAAATCACGCTGGGCGATTTGGACTGTACTCATTGCTACAATTGCTGCAGAGCTGTTTGATGCCAGAGATGATCTCATCAACCATGGGCTTTGGCGTATTGGTGCCAGTCTGCACGATATCATCAATACCATTTTCTGGCCGTTGCTCATTTGGCTCATGGCCCGATTTCGGGTGTGGAAGGGGTAATCACGTTATGACTTTTGAAATATCAATGCATGATCAGGTTCATGAAGCAGAAGTATTAAAAATTTACCGAGCAAATCATTGGTCATCCGCTCAAAAGCCCGTTCAGTTGATGGCGGCATTACAGCATTCACATAGTTTGGTCACGGCCAGGCAGAGGAACAATTGATCGGTCTGGGAAATGCCATTTCTGATGGACATCTGGTGGTGTATTTTCCACATTTACTGGTCAATCCCGATTTTCAAAACCGCGGTGTGGACCGATTAATGATGCAAGCAATGTTATTAAAATATAAAGATTTTTATCAAAAAATATAGGTGGCTGACCACCAAGCGATAAAATTTTATCAATCCATGGGTTTTGTTTGAGCAGGACAAACTGAGCCCATGTGGATTTATGCTGGAACAGAACATTAATAATATTGAGATGGATTTAATTCCATATTTTACCCAGCCTACTTTTGTCTCTAGCAAAGAGATTCAAGAGACAGGGATAAATCATTTTAATTTATTTCAAAATTTGTTTATACAAGTTGATTGTCTGATCACACATCTCTTTTAAACTAAATATCGTGACTGGCTTAACTTGCTGAGGTTCATCAATATGCTGCTTGACCGCATTTAAAAGTGCGACTTGATCATCCACGGCAATTAAACCTTGTGGATACAGATGCGATAAAATCTCTGCCACACCACCACGGTTCCAGCCAATCACCGGCGTACCCACGGATAAAGCCTCTAGAGCGGTACGACCAAAAGTTTCCGCCTGATTCGATAATGAAAGCACCACATCACTAAAAGCCAGCCATTCGCGTATATCTGAGCGATGACCGACAAAGGTGATTTTGTCACTTAAGCCTTTGCTTTGAATATTGTCCTGCATCTCTTTTAAATAAGCGGCTTTTTTCGGATCGGCACCCCCGACCACAACTGCATGTAAATTGGGATACTGTTGCTGTAATTTTTCGACCAATTCAATCAGGGTTTCATGGCCTTTTAAGCGGGTAATTCGTCCTGGAAGACAGACTAAAAACTTGTTTTCCAGTTCGGGAAAGTCTTTAAAAGTTTGATTTAGCCATTGCGCAGAGGGCTGATAACCATGCGGGAAAGCGGCAGGGTCTATCCCCCGGTAAATCCGGACAATATCCTGCGTTGGACAATTTTTGTAGTTGTCGGTGATGTATTTCACCACGCTATCCGATACGGCAATGACTTTTTCAGCCTGGGTCATGATCTGGCTATAACGGTTAATCGAATAGAAACCGTGTACGGTACTGACCAGATGTGGCCGACGTGCAGCAGGAATCCCTTTTAAGGCAAAATGGGTCAGCCATGCAGGTACACGGGAACGTACATGCACGATGTCTGGCTGGTGCTGTTCAATCAGCTTACGCAGCGGGCGAATTTGCCATAAGCTCGACAGGGCTTTTTTATGAATGGCTAAAGTCAGATGTTTTGAGCCTTCGGCTTCAAGCTGGGTCACCAGTCGGCCACCATTGGAGACCACCAAAGATTCATGACCTGCTGCAACTAAGGCACGGGCGATTTCTAAAGTACCGCGTTCTACGCCACCGCTATTCAGTTCAGGAAGAAGTTGCATCACTTTCATGGTTTTTTGCCTTATATGTTCATAAAGATGAATAATTCACAGGTATATCATCATCTTAAACAATAAATTATTATTCGGAATTTACTATCGTGATAGCGACATGGATGTCGCTGTTTCGCTGTGTTACAAGGATGTAACATCAGCGGAACAAAGGATTTTTGCTTACTTTTCATCCCTGAAAAGTAAGGTATGCCTACTCGAAAGAATTTGAATATCACCTTAAATCGAGGCTGTTTTCACTGCCAATTTAAAATCATTGCATTTATATCAATAGATTTTCTCAAAGCCTTCCGGACGGGTTTTAAAGCGACGGTGGAACCACATATATTGGGTTGGGGCAATACGTAGCTGACGTTCAATAATCTGATTGACGCGTGTGGCGTCATCCACTTCATCTTCGCTCGGTAGATTTTCTACAGGAGCTTCAATCAGTACTTTATATTGTGGATTGGCAATATCACCATCACGATAGAAATATAGCGGAATTGCGGCAGCTTTGGTCATTTTAATCAAACGACGATGTGCTGTTACCGTGGCAGCAGGCGTACCGAAAAATGGTGCCATCACGCCCTGTTTTAAACCAAAATCCTGATCCGGGCTATACCAGATGGCACGTCCATTTTTTAAATGCCGAATTAAACCACGCATATCATCATGATCAATTTGATGGGTATAAATAGTGGCGCGGCAACGATAAATCAGCATGTCGAGCAGGGGATTGTTCTGCGGACGATAGACCACATCCGGCTCGAAATATTGGGCACACAAATAACCACCGGCATCCAATAACGTTGAATGCGTACCGAGCAATAAAACCCCTTTACCTTCGGCTTGTGCTTTTTGGAGATGTTCCAAACCTTCAATACTGACCCGTCCCTTAAACCATTGCGGGCAGTACCAGGCATTCAGGGTTTCAAAAATACCAATCATCTGGTCGACAAAAACCTGACGGGCATGCGCTTGTACCTGTTCAGGCGTCCATTCAGGAAAACAGACTTCCAGATTACGTAGCGTGGTTTTACGGCGCGATTTCAGCTTGTCGAATGCAAGATTGCCAATAAAAGTGGCCAGACGGTACTGAATGGCCCAAGGTAAAATCGCCAAAATCATCAGAAATACAATACCAATCCAGATACCCCAGTATTGAGGTAACAGGAAGGACCATTGGAATTCTCCGGGTTGGTAATCTGGCTTTTTACTCATAGTGACCATTTTGAACAAAAGTTTTTTGCAAGTGTAACATGAAGTTATTTTTTAAATAAAAAAGCACCTGCAACGCCAATTACAGGTGCTTCAAGCATGAAGAAAATCAGTTGCCGTTAACCAGCTTTTCTAATTCTTCCCAACGCTCTAATTTTTCCAGTAACAGATCATCAATTTCAGTCAGGCGGTTGGAAAGTTTCATGGCTTTGTCCGCATCGCTTACAAACAGGGAACCATCTGCAAGTTGAGCGTTAATTTCAGCTTGCTCTTTTTCCAGCGCTTCCATTTCAGTAGGCAGTTGCTCTAAAGCACGCTGATCTTTATAGCTGAGTTTCACTTTCTTTGCCGGAGCAGGTTCAGCCGCTTTGGCTTCTGCTTTGGCCATGGCTTTTTTGACATCACTTTTCTGATCAACCACAGTCTGGTCTGGACGTTGTTGCAAGTAATCCTGATAACCGCCGATGTATTCATCGATATTGCCTTTACCGTCAAATACCCAGGTGGATGTCACGACGTTGTCCATAAAGGCACGGTCATGCGAAATCAGTAACAGGGTACCTTTATAATCGCCGAGCATTTCTTCCAGTAGTTCAAGCGTCACCATATCCAGGTCATTAGTCGGTTCATCCATCACAATCAGGTTAGATGGTTTGAGCAACAGTTTGGCGAGCAGAATACGGTTACGTTCACCACCAGAAAGCGCTTTGACTGGTGTGCGCGCACGTTCAGGCGAGAACAGGAAGTCCTGTAAATAGCTATAGATATGACGGCGGCCACCGTTGACATCGACAAAGTCCGAACCTTCAGAAACGTTGTCTTTAACCGATTTCTCTAAATCAAGCGCATTACGCAGTTGGTCAAAATAGGCAATTTCAAGCTGGGTGCCGGTTTTTACCGAACCGCCGTGTTCAATTTCACCTAAAATGGCTTTAATCAGGGTTGTTTTACCGACACCGTTATCGCCCACTAAACCAATGCGGTCGCCCCGTAAGACCAGCGCAGAGAAATCCTTGATAATCGGTTCCTGATTGCCAAAGGCCACACGTAAATGCTCAATTTCAAACACGACCTTGCCTGAGCGGTTGGCGTCCTGAGTGGCCATGCTCACTTTGCCTTGCTGTGAGCGACGTGCTTTTGATTCTTCACGCAATGCTTTTAAGGCACGGACACGGCCTTCGTTACGGGTACGGCGTGCTTTAATGCCTTGACGAATCCAGACTTCTTCTTCAGCTAAACGTTTGTCGAACAACGCATTTTGCTTTTCTTCTGCTTCCATTTGCTGAGCTTTTAAGTCAAGGTAACGTGAATAGTTGCCTTCAAAACTGCGCAATTGACCACGGTCCAACTCGACAATACGGGTGGCAATGCTGTCGACAAATGAACGGTCATGCGAAATAAATAACAGGGTCAGGTTATTTTGATCGAGCAGGAATTTTTCCAGCCATTCAATACTTTCAACATCCAGATGGTTTGTCGGTTCGTCGAGTAAAAGTACATCGGGTTGAGTGAGTAGGGCACGTGCTAAAAGAACACGACGTTTACGACCACCGGACAAATCGGCTAAATCGGCATCCGGGTCTAAACCCATTTTGCTTAAAATTGAATTTACTTTGTTCTCTAAAGCCCAGCCATCGACTTGATCGAGTTTGTGCTGTAAGTTACCCATGCGGTCACAGGCTTCCATATCTCCCAGTACGCAGGCATCACTGGCTTCATGATAAGCTTTTAGTACAGCAGCAGCTTCACCTGCACCATCGGCTACAATGTCGGCGACTTTGCCGGAATCCATCGGTACATCTTGGGCCAGCATGGAAATGGTGATGCCATTTTGTATAGAAACTTCACCACGATCTGGCAGCAAACTTCCTTCGATGAGTTTAAGTAAGGTAGACTTACCCTCACCATTACGGCCAATCAAACAGACTCGTTCACCGCGTTCCAGATTAAAGTTCGCGCCGTCGAGCAGGGACGGTCCGCCAAACGCAAGTTGGACATCCCTTAAAGTAATATAGGCCATACTGTTTCCTGAAATCCCCAATGAGGACTTAAAATGACTAAACAAAAAAATCTTAATGATCAGGCGTCATTTTCCGCACACTTGGAAGATTTGCAAGTCCGAATTACATTTTTAGATGATTTAGTTGAACAGTTGAATGAACAGGTAACACGTCAACATATTGAAATTATGGATTTAAAGAAGCAAATGCAGCTGCTTTATCAGCGTGTGGAATCTGCCGATTTATCGGAAGGCATTGCCGCTTTTGACCCGATGACCAACCGACCACCGCATTATTAATTTGAATCTGTCCGTATGTTAAAGTCTTGGTATTGATCAAGGCTTTTTTTATTTGAAAAAGAACTTAATTTTTCCTTATCTCTTAAATAGCTTTTCTAAAAGGCAAAGTATTAGACAGAGTTATGACACTGAATAAAAAACCAAAACTATAAAAGTATTTGACCTTTATCCTGGTTACCGTTCTAATGCACCGCATCTGCCTAGCCGAACTGTTTATTCGAAGATATGAGTCATAAAGTCGTTCTTCTTGATCTTGAAAATAATATGCCGACTGCGCAATTGTTGCGTAACATCATTCCGCATTATGCAGCAATTTACCTGTTTAATTGCCAGGGAAAATTTGAATATTCTCTGCAAGATTTAACGGAATTTTCAAGTTGGGTCAGCAGTGGGCAAGTGGTCATTCTGGAAACGGCAGAAGTCGAGCACAAAGAGTTTGAGTATGCGGTTGTGGTTGGGCAACTGCTTGCGCTGCTAGATGCCGATACTTCTATTGAACTCATATCTGCCATGCCAAGCAGTGAAACGCTGCTGGAAATGCTGCAATCTTCAAACCTGAACTGTAGCCTGATTCAGATTCAGGCTGAAGAACCAGCGTTAAATACAAAGTACAAAATTCCCAGTGTCGAGACCATTCTGCAAAAACCGGATTTGTTGCTTGTCAAAAAGTATTGTGATGCTTTAGCGAAAATGAAGGGCAAACCGAATACGCTGGAGAAACTGAAGAACTCGCTTGCGAATATTTTGAAAGTCGAAAATGATCAGCTGCAACATCTCACTGGCTTATTGATTAATCTAAAAATTGTGAAACGTTTTGACGAGCAAATCAGCTTCCGTAAAAAACTGCTGAAGCAATGGATGCAACTGGATTTAGAGCAGAAAACATCTTTAGAAAAATCGCAGAACATGTCCTCTGCTTTTGCTGAGTTATCCACTGAATCTTCACCAGAAGTGGAGGAAGTGCAGAGCAAAACACTGCATCAGGCGCAAAAAGAGTTATTTAAAAACTTTTCCAAGATTGACCCGGTGCAGGTGATTGTGGCGCAAAAACTACGTGAATTAAAATCCGACAAACCGAAAGACATTTATGCCTTACGCGATTTGCTGGAGCAGATCTTCCCGAAATCGGATGTCCGATTATTACTTAAGGAATTGATTGAGAAAGGATATATTTACTGGAATGGCAGTGAAGTCCTGTATAGTCATGAGCTGTTCCTGAATTAATTTCATCGCTGTAACTTGCGTTTTATATTCAGCTTATGCAACTCTAATAAAGGAATAAAAAGGTTGTGCTATGGAAAATACTGGAATTTGGATTACAGTCTTCATCGTGCTGTTTGTGCTCGGCTCAATTTTTGGGCTACGTGTCAGTCCACGAGAGAAAGCATTAGGTTCGATGCGTGAAAAGGCGCGCAAGATGGCTTTACATCCGCGTTTAGTGGCTGCTCCCGATTGGACCAAAGTGCCCATGGCAACGGAAAAACGTGCCAGTATGGTGGCCTATTACAGTGTTTTAATTCCAGATGCCCGACTGCCATTAATGCGTGCACGAGTAGAAGACCAAAAGCTGAAAATTGTGCAGGGTGATGACAAGTTTAACGATTTGCCCATTGCATTAAAGGGCATTTATGCTATTGATATGCAGGCAAACTGTGTAGGACTCTATTGGGATGAAGAATCAGACCTTCGAGCAACTCAGTTAGATGACATCAAAGCTTATTTAACGTCTTTGGCTGAACTTTAATTTATAAACCCATCAAACAGGATTAACGGTTAACTATGGCGAACGCTCCTCGGTCCACATCCAAAAGCACCACAGCAAAATCACCGAGTGCTGCGAACAAACGTGCCTTAGTGATTGTGGAGTCGCCTGCAAAAGCGAAAACAATCAACAAATATCTGGGTCCAAATTACATCGTAAAATCCTCGGTAGGTCATGTGCGTGACTTGCCGACTGGCGGATCTAAAAGTACAGAAAAAAAACCTGTATCACGTGCCAAACTGACCGATGAACAAAAAGCCGAAAAAGCTCAGTTAGCTTTGGTCAATCGTATGGGGGTTGACCCTGAACATGGCTGGAAAGCACATTATGAAGTGCTTCCGGGCAAAGAAAATGTCGTTGCAGAACTGAAAAAATTGGCATCGCAAGTCGATGAAATCTACCTCGCAACGGATTTGGACCGTGAAGGGGAAGCCATTGCCTGGCATTTAAAAGAAGTGATTGGTGGGGATGATTCACGTTACCAGCGTGTAGTCTTTAACGAAATTACCAAAAATGCCATTCAGGAAGCGTTTAAACAACCGGCACGTTTAGATATTGATAAGGTCAATGCTCAACAAGCCCGTCGTTTCCTCGACCGTGTTGTGGGATTTATGATCTCGCCACTGTTATGGGAAAAGATTGCTCGTGGTTTATCGGCAGGTCGTGTGCAATCGGTTGCGGTAAAGCTGGTGGTTGAGCGCGAACGTGACATTCGTGCGTTTATTCCTGAAGAATATTGGCAAGTTTTTGCAGATACTAAATCTCAAAAAGATGATATCCGTCTTGAAGCAGTGAAGCAGGGCGGTAAAACCCTCAAGCTGCACAATAAAGCTGAAACCGATGCTTTATTAAACCTGATCAAAGATGCTGAATATAAAGTTGCCAGTCGTGAAGATAAACCGACCAAGGTTAATCCAAGCGCACCTTATATCACTTCAACCCTGCAACAGGCTGCAAGCACACGTCTAGGTTTCTCTGTGAAGAAAACCATGATGTTGGCACAGCGCTTGTATGAAGCGGGTTTCATCACCTATATGCGTACTGACTCCACTTTTTTGAGTGATGATGCAGTCAATATGGTGCGTGGTCATATTGAAAATGAGTATGGCGCGAAATATTTGCCTGCCAAGCCTAACCGTTATGGTAACAAGGCGGGTGCACAAGAAGCCCACGAAGCGATTCGTCCTTCCAATGTGGCGCTGAAAGGCGATAGCCTTGCAGGTGTGGAACGTGATGCACAACGTTTGTATGATCTGATCTGGCGCCAGTTTGTAGCTTGTCAGATGACTCCAGCAGAATACCTGTCATCTACCATTTTAGTTGATGCTAATGGTGTGGAACTGAAAGCCAAAGGTCGTACTCTGGTCTTTGATGGTTTCACCAAAGTTCGCGGTGCAAACAAAGCGGATGACGATATTTTGCTACCTGCGGTAAAAGTCGGTGAAGTACTGAAACTGGAAAAACTCGATCCGTCTCAGCACTTTACCAAGCCACCTGCACGTTTCACCGAAGCATCGCTGGTAAAAGAACTGGAAAAACGTGGCATCGGTCGTCCTTCGACCTATGCTGCCATTATTTCGACCATTCAGGACCGTGGTTATGTGAAACTGGAAAACCGTCGTCTCTTTGCCGAGAAGATGGGTGAAATCGTAACGGACCGTCTGGATGAAAGTTTCAATAACCTGATGAACTATGACTTTACTGCGGATCTTGAAGGTCAGCTGGATAAAGTGGCAGATGGTCAGCGTAACTGGAAAGAGTTGCTGGATAACTTTTATGGCGACTTTAAAAAACGCCTCACCACAGCCCAAGGCGAACACGGTATGCGCCGTAACCTGCCTGTGGAAGTGGAAGCGGTACATTGCCCTGAATGTTCACGTCCGATGCAGATTCGTACAGGAACCACAGGTGTGTTTCTGGGCTGTTCGGGCTATAACTTGCCGCCTAAAGAACGCTGTAAAGGTACCCTGAATTTAACACCGGTAGAATCCTTGGCAGCACTGTCTGATGATGATGCTGCAGAAACTGCAGACTTGATGTCGAAAAAACGTTGCCCGATTTGTGAAACGGCAATGGACAGTTATGTGATTGATGGTGGTCGTAAACTGCATATCTGTGGTAACAACCCGGATTGTGCCGGTTTTGAACTTGAAGAAGGTGAGTTCAAAATTAAAGGTTACGATGGTCCAACCATTCCATGCGATAAATGTGATGGCGAGATGCAGCTGAAGACTGGCCGTTTTGGACCTTATTTTGCCTGCACCAGCTGTGACAATACCCGTAAAGTGTTAAAGAATGGTCAGCCTGCACCTCCGCGTGTAGATCCAATTAAAATGGAACACTTGCGTTCAACCAAGCATGATGATTTCTTTGTACTTCGTGATGGTGCGGCAGGTTTATTCCTGGCAGCGAGCAAATTCCCGAAAGTGCGTGAAACACGAGCACCTAAAGTTGCTGAACTGCGTTCGGTGGCCGAGCAGCTGGATCCAAAATATCAGTTTATTTTGCAAGCTCCGGATGCTGACCCTGAAGGAAATCCAACTTTGGTGAAATTCAGTCGTAAGAATCAAGCGCAGTATATTGGTTCGGAAACGCCTGAGGGTAAGCAAACTAAGTGGAGTCTGGTATTCCAGGATGGAAAATGGATTGAAGCTTAAGTTTTAAGTTCTGAAAAATGCTGACGAAAGTCGGCATTTTTTATGCCAAAATGATTTATATAAGAACTGAATCAAATATTTAATTGGGGTAATAGTGGAAATCCAAACAAAAAAGTTTGCAGTATTAATCGATGCAGATAATTCATCAATTAACGCGATTTCATCTGTACTCGAAGAAGTTGCTAAATATGGAATTGCAAGTGTAAAAAGAGTTTATGGAGATTGGAGTAGTGAGTCGTTAAAAAAATGGAGAGATGTTCTATTACCCCATGCAATAACTCCTGTTCAGCAATTTGCTTATACAAAAGGCAAAGATGCAACAGATATGATCTTAATTATTGATGCCATGGATTTATTATATGCAGGTGCATTAGATGGTTTTTGTATTGTATCAAGTGATAGTGATTTTACCCCCTTTAGCTTCACGTATTCGTGAAAATGGTCTGAGTGTTTATGGTTTTGGTAAGAAATCGACTCCTGAAGCTTTTAAAAAGGCATGTGATAAATTTATTTATGTAGAAAATCTCCTAACGGATGCAGATGTTAAAAATGGTGAGGATGAAGAATTAGCATTAGTACAAGATAAAAAAATAGCAGAAACTGTAAAGACAATAGAATCTAAAGCTATCCAACAAACTAAAGAAAGTACTTTACCCGAAGCAATGGATAGGGCTACTTTAAATTTGATTTATAAAGCTGTTAAAGATAACGCTGATGAAAATGGCTGGGCAAATTTGGGTATGGTTGGACAATATATTAGTGCAGTAAAACCTGATTTTGATTCACGAAATTATGGTCGAGCTAAATTATCAGGTTTGATAAAAACGCTTAATTTATTTGAAACTAAAATTGAAATGAGTCAAATGTATTTAAGAAAAATAAAAAAGCAGAGCATTGGATAATATGTGGAAAAACATTCGGATACTGTGTTTACTTATCATTTTATTGATTGTGGCGGTGAATGCGTATCGTGACCAGAATCAGGACTGGTCCAAACCCATTATTGTCATGCTGCATCCTATCAATGCAGATGGGCGGGCTGCAACTCAACGTTATATTCAATCCTTGAATTTGTCTGAACTGAATGGGGCGCAAGAATATCTGCAGCAAATGTCGGCGCAGTATCGTGGACAGCCGATTGCAATTTACTTTCAGTTGGGCCGTGAACTTAAACAAATTCCCCCTAAAGTACCTGAACAGGGAACCATGCTAGATACCATTTTATGGAGCCTGAAATTTCGTTTTTATGCATGGAAACAGCATGAGGGTGCTGATGGTTCACCCAGTGTGACTTTGTATTTAAATTATTATGATCCTGAAACGGTTAAAGAATTAAAACATTCCACTGCTCTACAAAAGGGGCGGATTGGTTCAGTGAATTTATTTGCATCCAAAAAACAGTCAGAACAAAATAAGATTGTACTGGTGCATGAATTACTGCATAGCTTCGGTGCAAGTGATAAATATGACTTGGCCACAGGACAGCCTGCATATCCAATTGGATATGCTTATCCAAACCAGCAGCCTTTATTTCCTCAGGCCAAAGCAGAGTTAATGGCTGGACATATTCCGCTGTCACAACAAAAAAGCAAAATGCCGGACTCATTGAAACAGACTTTGATTAATGAAATCACCGCAATCGAGTTAGGCTGGAAAAAATAACTCCTGGGGATAACGATGCTTTTATCCACAGTTGCGTATAGGGCTGTGGATAAAAATGCAGAGAAATAACAGACTTTTGACAGAAAATCCGCTAAAACTAAAGCTATTCCTAAACAAAAGACTTGAGAACAACATGAGAACAGTAGGAAATGACATAGTTCGACATCAGCTGCATGAAAATCGAAAGTGGTATTTAGGTCTGGGTATTTTGCTGACCTTGTTTGGTATTGTACTGCTTGCTTCACTGCCTTTTGCCACGCTTTCTGTGGTATTCCTGTTCGGTATATTGATGATGATTGGAGGTGTTTTGCATTTTGTTGCAGCTTTTAAAATTTTTGAAGGTGGCGCTCGCTGGTTATGGGCTCTGTTCGGTGTACTGTATCTGGTTGCAGGTTATTATGCTTTTAGCACACCGGTAAAAACCGCGATTGTACTGACCAATCTGTTGGCGATTGTATTAATTGTCGCTGGTATCATCCGAATTTTTAGTGCCATTGTTTTTAAAGCTTATCAAGGGTGGGGATGGATATTGTTTTCTGGCCTGCTGACCCTGATTACAGGCATGATTATTTTAATGTCACCGGATGCATCCTTTTGGGTATTGGGTCTGTTTCTTGCCGTGGATATTTTGTTCCAAGGGATTAACTATCTGACTTTAGCTTCTTATATTAAACACGAATTACCACAAAGTTCGGCAGATGTATAACACTGAACTTGGACAAAAGAGCGCATTGAGCGCTCTTTTTTATTCCTTCACTAAGTTGTATAACAGATTTGTTCAGTTCACATTTTAAAAATTATGTCTAAAACTTTTGTGCTTGCTCCCGATTCCTTTAAAGAAAGTATGACGGCTGAACAGGCTTGTCAGGCTATGCAGTGTGGTATCCAACAGGTCTGTCCAGATGCCATCTGCATTTCTGTTCCCATGGCAGATGGTGGTGAGGGCACAGTAGATGCTTTGGTTGCTGCACGAAATGGTCGCAAAGTCGCCATTGAAGTGTCGGGACCATTTATTGATCACAAAGTACAGACTTATTTTGGGCTGATAGAAAATGATCAGACTGCTGTCATTGAAATGGCGATGGCAAATGGCATTCACCTGCTTGAAAAATCTAAGCGTAATCCTTTATTGACTAGCACCTTTGGTACGGGAGAAATGATCAAAGCAGCTTTGGACTTGGGCGTCGCTAAAATCATTATTGGTTTAGGTGGCAGTGTCACTAATGATGGCGGAAGTGGTATGGTGCAAGCCTTAGGTGTCAAGTTTCTGGATGCTCAAGGCCAAGCTGTTGCTTTGGGTGGTGGTCAGCTCGATCAGATTCACAGTATCGATCTTTCCGGTTTGGATGCCCGTTTAGCACAGACTGAGATCGTTATTGCTAGCGATGTGAACAATCCTTTATGTGGTGCAAATGGTGCATCTGCTGTTTTTGGTCCGCAGAAAGGGGCGACAGCTGAAATGGTGCAGATACTGGACCGAAACCTTGCTCATTTTGCATATGTGATTGAATCAGAATTAAATATCAGCAAACAAAATATCGCAGGGGCTGGTGCAGCAGGTGGTCTAGGCTTTGGTTTGATGGCTTTTGCCCATGCTTCAATTCAATCAGGCGTTGAATTGGTAATTCAGGAAACTCAATTGGCTGAAAAAATTGCTCAGGCAGACTATGTATTGACCGGTGAGGGCAAAATTGATTTCCAAACCAAATTTGGCAAAACACCATTTGGGGTGGCGCAGGTCGCAAAGCAATTCAATAAGCCTGTGATTGCTTTTGCGGGTCTAGTTGGCGATGGTATTGATGAATTATATGGCTTGGGTTTTAGTCAAATTATCGAGATTAATCCACCTAACATTGGTTTAGAAGATGCGATGAAAAATGCGGAAAGGCATTTGGAAAAGGCATGTGAAAAGTTTGTTTTGGGTAGTAATTGGAATGCCTAACAATCCTAAATTTTGATTGGGCTTATCTAGGGGCGGGCACTGCCACATAATAAAGATAGTATATTCATGTTTACGCGTAGGCGAAGTGTTACTTTGACGGGGTAAAGTAACCAAACCCCTTTGTTATTCAGATGATGCGTCCATGCATCACTGAATAACGGCAGCATCCATGCAGCCTGTCACGATGTAAATTCCTTCTAGAGTTTACATAGCAAGTTTTCTATCAACAGCTCTGTTAAACTATTCGTCTACCTAGCACGATGAGACACCATGAGTTTAGCCACCCTGATTGATGAATTAAACCCGCAACAAAAACAGGCTGCCACGACCGAGGCGAAGCATAGTCTGGTACTTGCAGGGGCAGGTTGTGGCAAAACTAAAACCATTGTGGCACGTGCAGCCTATCTGATTGATCAAGGTGTACCAGCCAATCAAATTCAAATTTTGACTTTTACTCGTCGTTCGGCCAGTGAAATTGTGGCACGGGTAGAATTGGCTTTGGGCGAGCAGGCCAAAGGTTTACGCGCTTCGACTTTTCATACTTTTTGCATGTATTTGCTGCGCCGTATTCCCAAAGCTTTTGGGCTGGAACAGTTTTCGATTATCGACCGTGATGATCAGTTGATGATGTTCCGCTTAATTCGCGGCAAAGATGATAAAAAAAATCCCAATGCCTTGCCTAAGCCGCAGCAGCTGTGTGATCTGTATTCCTTTGCACGCAATACCCGGCAAAAACTCAGTATTTCTTTAGAAAAACAGCATCCTGAATTTTTAGAATATAAAGATCAAATCGCGGACATCATGAAAGAGTATGAAGCACGAAAACGTGCCCGTAGCTTTCTGGATTATGATGATATTTTGGCAGTGGTGGCTTCGGCACTGGCTCAATCTGAAGGCCTCAGTGATTATGTAGCCTCTATTTGTCAGCATATGCTAGTGGATGAAATGCAAGATACCAATCCACTGCAATGGGCTCTACTCGAACCTTTAAAAGATAAAGTTAGCTTGTTCTGTGTCGGTGATGACGCACAGTCGATTTACGGTTTTCGTGGCGCAGACTTTGAAAATATTCACCATTTTAAAGAACGTGTGCCGGATGCGCAGATTTTTAAACTGGAGCAGAATTATCGTTCTACCCAGCAAATTTTGGACTTGTCTAACTGGTTGCTCGATCAGAGCCCTATCAAATATGACAAGCGTCTGGATGCATATCGTGGAGAGGGTCTTAAGCCCAAACTGCACATCTTCCCGAACGAGTTTGATGAAGCCAAATGGATTGCCATTGATATCAAAGAGCGGCATTTTCTGGAAGGCACGCCGTGGCATGATCATATGGTGCTGGTGCGTTCCAGTTTTGCCGCACGTCACATAGAAGCGGCATTTATTCAGGCCAATGTGCCGTACCGCTTTATTGGTGGAATGAAACTGCTGGAAACTGCACATGTCAAAGACCTGCTCAGTTTACTGCGTGTGATTGCCAATCCTCTGGATGATATTGCCTGGATGCGTTTTCTGACCCTGTGGAACGGGGTGGGTGATGTTGGGGCCAGTAAACTGGCGCAGCAATTATTGCAGCAGGACAATCCGGAACTGATTTTTGACAAACTGGAAAAATTTGGCCGCATTCCTGAAAAAACGCTGCTGATCATGAAGCAGATGTCGGTATTAAAAGATCAGGTTCAAGCTTGTGTCACCTTAGGGATAGAAGCACTGCTTGAGCAGCTTGAAGAAAACTACGCTAAGAAAGACTGGTCGAAACGCATGGGCGATTTTGACTTGGTCAAGCAGTTGGCGACCAAGCATGATCAGCTAAGTGAATTTTTGGAAGAGTATGTACTCGATCCAGTCTCGATCAGTGAAATTGAACGTCAGTCTGAAGATGATGTGGTGACCCTGATCACCATTCATTCGGCCAAAGGGACTGAACAGAAGATTTGCTATGTCGCGAATGTTTCTGCCGGACAGTATCCGCATGCACGCGCGCAAGGTAATTTTGACGAAGTTGAAGAGGAACGTCGGGTGCTCTATGTGGCTTTAACCCGCGCCAAAGATGAACTGATTTTAACCAAGCAAAACCTGAATCTCTGGGCGCGAGATCAGGTGGATGAGCAGGGCCGTAAAATTGAAAGTTATTTCCTGAATGACTTGACCCGCAACCTGTGCACTACAGAAACCCATTACAAGCCGCGTCAACAAACAGTAAAAAGTGCCTTAATTGAACGCCAATCGATTAATTTAGATTTTGGTATCGATCTCGATTAAACTATCTCAATATTGAAGTGCAAAAAGTAAGTAGGCGAGTGCTTTTTGGTTTTTTTAGCCTATTTTAAGGTCATCAGATGAAAATTTTAGTTCGTAATTTAGAACGTACCGTGACAGAAGCTGAATTGCTTGAATTATTCAAGCAATATGGCACAGTCGATTCATGCACTTTGGTTTTAGATGCTGCAACAGGTAAATCAAAAGGTTTTGCTTTTGTAGAAATGCCACATGGTCGTGAAGCGATTAAAGCGATTAAAGGCTTGAATACTTTACGTTTGCATGGACAGGGTATTCGTGTCAAGCAGGCTGAAGACAAGCCGGCAGCAGAATAAAGAATAAAAGGAGCTATGCTCCTTTTTTTATGAGTGTGACTTTTTTATTGGATCAAGATGAAACGGAATTTTCGTGCACTTTCAATTGTAGCACCTGCTGGACAGTGAATCGCTCAAGGCTTGAAAACGCTAGAAGTGTGTTCGTGGCGGCCTGAGTAGTTACCCTTAACCGACTTGGTCATTGTCTAAAATAGGCATTATTTAAAGTGTGCCAGCGATGAAGAATCAGGTATGGCTGTCGCTATTGTAGATATTGAATCAGTTCATCCCTGGACAAAGGCAGAGGTTAAGACCAGCGATGGCCTCTTATATTGGCAGGAAGGATACTGGGCCTAGGTCATCAGCAATGTTAGGCCCATAAATCCGCCGGTTAAGATGCCGGCCAAGCGCAAAATCTATTTCATTGAAATGGATCATGCATAATTTTTATTGTGAATTGAGCAAAATTAAGTTTAATCTTAGTGAGGTAACTCACGCCAAAATTTAGGAAATCACCATGTCCCGTGTTGCCCGTTTTCATGCCGATCGTACCAATCAGAAACTGTATTTTGCCCGTCTTGCATGTCAACTAGCTGAGCAAACAGATCATGTTCAGCAGGCTCAGGCACACCGTGAATCTGCGGTATTTCATTTGCATGGTGCTGTATTGGCATTTTTGCAGGAACTGGTTCGTTACTACCGTTTAAATGACTTTATGCCTACCTTGAAGTCTATTGAAGATCTGATGGCCGAAAAAGGGCAGATCTCGCCTGAAGTGACCGTGATGCAGCAGTTAGCGAAACAGGGTTTTATTGCCGAGCTAAAACGTGCTTATCGTATGTGCCAATATGCACCGGAACCGAGTGCTCCAGAGCCTGAAGATGAAACCTCTTCCAACCTGATTATTAAAGTGACCCAAACCCCACAAGCTTGGTTACCGGACACTAGAATCTTGCGTGAATGGCACCGTGATCTGACCCAGCTGATTGATGGCTTTCGTAATGAAATGGTTGAATTTTAAACTTTACGACCAGTGCTCTTGAAGTTTCTGTCATCGACCTTATATAAAATAGTCTAAGCAATGCAAAGTGCAACAGCTCTTTGCCACCATGTTGAACATGGAGGATATATGTCTATAGAACATTTGAAAGAATTATTTGGTAATCAAGAAGCGATTTTAGAACTTGTTCAACTTGAAGGTGGTGAGTTGGCATTGCGAAATGCAGGCTCTGAAAAAGAACCGCTCGTCAAAATTCAGTTTAATGATGAAGTCAAAGCGTTACTTGGTGATCAAACGCCAGTGATTGCCCAGCATATGGTGCAAGCAGCTTTGTTTGCCATGATGGAAAAGCAGGTCAATGAATGGCAGGCTGAAATCGTTGATGAACAGCCGAAGTATCTGAGCTAAGCTTGTTTAAACCTAAAAAGCGCACTTTGGTGCGCTTTTTTATGGGCTGAGGATTAGTGTGTAGGTGCTTGATGATGCGCAATCTGAATCTGATTTAAAATATGATTGGTCATGTTGATGGCCATTTCTTCTTTGGCGAAATAAACCTGGCCAATATTTTCGCGACGAATCACTTCAGCTTCTTCCTTGCTTTCGGCACATACCAGAACCTGAATCTGTGGATTTAAGGTTTTGGCAATATCGACAATTTTATGAATATCTAAAATATCCATAGGCGAAAGAACCAGCAGGCGTGCATGTTGAATATGTGCCTGAATGAGTACTCCGGCATCGGTAGCATGCCCAGATACCGCTGCAATGCCTTTGGCACGTAAACTTTCAACAATCTCACGGTTCTCTTCGGCAATCACCACTTTAATATCCTGCTTCATCAAGGCTTTGGTAATGCGACGGCCGACTTCACCATGACCGACAATCACCACCTGATCACGCAGGTAATCTTGTGATACTTCATCAGGAAGCATGGCAAGCGGGTCACCACTACGTTCAAGCAAGCGGGCCAAATGTGAGCGTTCACGAATCCAGTTTTGTATCGGTTCAATGGCAGAAAACACAAACGAGTTTAAGGTAATGGATATGAGTGCACCGGCTAAAATCAGGTTTTGTCCCTCTAAAGACAATAGATGCAGTGAAACCCCTAAAGTCGCCAAAATAAAGGAAAACTCACCAATTTGTGCAAGGCTGGCACCGACTGTTAAAGCGGTGTTAATTGGATAGCGGAAGAACAGTACCAGTGCCATCGCGGCAATCGTTTTACCAATCATGATAATGGCAACTACGGCAAGTACATGCCAAGGTTGCTGCACTAAAATCATGGGATCAAACAGCATGCCCACCGACACAAAGAATAAAATCGAGAAAATTTCACGTAAGGGTAAGGTTTCTTCTTCTGCACGATGGCTGAAATCGGACTCTTTGACCACCATCCCGGCAAAGAATGCACCCAGTGCCATCGACACACCAAAAACCTTATACGCCCCAAATGCAATAGAAACCGCAGCGGCCACTACGGTCAAGGTAAACAGTTCACGCGATCCCAGACGGGCAACGATCTGCATAATCCAGGGAACCAGACGCTTACCCACAATCAGCATAAAGGCAATAAAACCGGCTACTTTAAGCAGGGTAATCGCTAAGGTCATCCAGATATTAGCATTTGGATCTGATCCGGTAATGGCTGCTCCACCCAGTAAAACCGCTGTGGCAGGGAGCAGGACCAGTACAAGCACCATGACCAGATCTTCAACCAGTAACCAGCCCACGGCAATCTTGCCGTTTACGGAGTTGATCAGACCTCGGTCTCCCAGGGCTTTAAGTAGCACCACTGTACTGGCACAGGACAGGCTTAGACCAAATACCAGAGCTGAACCAAAACTCCAGCCCCAGATCATGGAAACGCCTATACCAAGCAAGGTCGCGACCGCAATTTGTAATACGGCACCAGGTAAGGCAATCCGGCGAACCTGCATCAGGTCGCTTAAGGAGAAGTGCATCCCGACGCCAAACATTAAAAACATTACCCCGAGTTCAGCCAGCTGATTGGCAAGATGCATATCTGCCACGATTCCCGGGGTGTTGGGGCTAATCAGGATTCCGGCAACAAGATAGCCAATCAGAGGGGGAAGGCGGATACGTGCGGCAATATAGCCAAAAATGAGCGCCAGTCCAAAGCCAACGGCAAGTAATATAATCAGATCTACATCATGAGGCACTAAAAACTCCTTAAGCTTGAGCCAAAGTTAAGGGTAAAAAAGAATAAGCACAAAAAATGCCAAAAAAGAATGCTTAGAAGTGTAACAAGTCGAGCAAAAAAAATGCAAAAAAAAAACGACCCAGAGGGCCGCTTTTTTAAGAAGTCAAAATTATTTAATTTTAGCTTCTTTGAAGATTACGTGTTGACGGATTTT
>NZ_JBIQOB010000023.1:0-52937 GCF_044130285.1 Acinetobacter sp. BSP-28 | reverse complement strand
AAAAAAACGCGACTCGATTGAGTCGCTTTTTTAGTTTTAGTAGAAAGCCAAGAAATCAATTGTCTGAAATCAAAGCCACTTGCTGAATATAGTTAAACAGTTTTAACTTGGATGCAGCCAGCTCTTCTTCTGTTGCCTGATTTTTGATATCACGATGGATACGCAAAATATGCTGACGAATCGCATGATACTCAGCAGCATTATGCGCTTTCATGAATTCTTTAATCACCGGATCACCTTGCGCGATCATACGATCGACCCAACGTTGCAACTGCGCGGTTTTTTTCGCACCTTGCTGTGGGGTTAGGTAAGACAAAATCATGGTTTCATCTTCATTACGTAATAATTTTCCTACACGCTGAAACTGACGGCGACGCGCTTCATGTGAGGTAATGGTTTGCACATCCAGTAAAGCATCAATCAAACGTTCTTCCACAGGAAGGTTTTTAATTTGTTTAATACTCAACTGAGCCAGTTGCTCACCCAAAGCAGCCATACGCTGAACTGCTTTTTTCTGTTCGGTTTTACTCGCCCGCCCTTCTAAACTTTCAAAGTCATCTTCAGTAAAACGGTTCGGTCGACGTGCCACGATTAATCTGCCTCGTAAAATTTTGCTGCAAATAATGCCTGAATTTCAGATAAAGCCTGTTCTTCATCTGCACCTTCAAGCACTAAACGTAAAGTTGTGCCCTTGCCTGCACCGAGCATCAGCAAGGACATAATATTTTTTGCATCTACCAATTTGCTACCTTTACCAATTTGAATCGATGAACGAAATTTGGTGGTAACTTCAATTAGCTTTCCAGATGCACGCGCATGTAAACCTAGTTTATTAATTACGTCAACAGTTGTGTCAATCATGACCAGTGCTTCATTTCTCTGTGTAGGACTTGGATAGACCATTTTTCCTCAAGGGCTTTTTTGAGTCTATCTACGATATATACTGAACGATGCTGCCCGCCAGTACAACCAATGGATACCGTCATATAGTGACGATGCCCTTCTGCAAAAGCAGGCAACCACTTATCTAAAAAATGATAAATGTCTTGGAACATCTCATTGGTTTGTTCACTTTGCAGCAAAAACTGTTGTACAGGCAAATCTAAACCTGAATATTTGCGCAATTCCAGATCCCAATGTGGATTAGGCAAATGACGTACGTCAAATACATAATCAGCATCAAGTGGAATACCGTGTTTATAACCAAATGATTGTAAAATTAAAATGAGGTTATCTGATTGTCCAAGTTTAGACAATAAGGTGTGCTTCAGATCATGCACGCTTTTATCTGTGGTATCAATATGTACCGTTGAACGCAATTGTATGGGAAGCAGTAAGGTTTTTTCTTCCTGTATACATTCATTTAAGCTTTTAAAACGACTGGCCAAAGGATGTGGACGCCGCGATGCACTAAAACGCGAAATCAGCCCTTGGTCTTGGGTGGTCAAATAAATGATATCCACCGAACCATGTCTCTGTAATTGCTCAAAAACATGATCAAATTCTTGCAAATCTGCACGGGTACTGCGTACATCTACGCCCAGTGCCAGTTGCTCTAAATTATTGTCACGATCCAGTTTTTCCACAATTTCCGGCAGCAATGCCAGCGGTAAATTATCAATACAGTAATAGCCCAAATCTTCAAGCACCTGCAGGGCAGATGATTTTCCTGATCCGGATTGTCCTGTAACGATTAAAATACGCTTCATGGCAAGGCTGTCCTTAATAGCGAAGTTATACAGTATGCTTAACCTGCAAGTTATCAATCAGTCTGGTTGTGCCTAATTTGGCAGCAACAAACAGCACAACATCCTGATCAAATGCTTCTATTTTTTGTAATTCTGGAGTACGCGCTTCCACATAATCCACAATAAAACCAGCTTGTGTCAACTTTTGCTTAATATTTTCTAACACTTCCGCAAGGCTGACACCACTGTGCAGTTCCTGTTCAGCAGCAGTTAAACTTTGGTAAATGGTCGGAGCAATGGCACGGTGCTCTTGACTCAAATAACCATTACGCGAACTGAGTGCCAAACCATCTTCAGCACGGGTAATCGGTACCCCAATCACTTCTAGCGGAATATTCAGGTCACGTACAAACTGACGAATCACTGCCAGTTGCTGATAGTCCTTTTGTCCAAAGAAGGCAAAATTCGGCTGCACAATGTTAAACAGTTTAGTGACCACTACAGCCACGCCATCAAAATGACCCGGACGCTGTAAACCACATAAGTCATTGGTAATATCAGACACGCTAATATTGGTTAAACGTGGCTTATTGCCATACATTTGCTCAACGCTAGGTGCAAAAATAATGTCACAGCCGACATCTGCCAACAGATGACTATCCTGCTCCAAAGTACGCGGATAGCTGTCAAAGTCTTCGTTTGGCCCAAATTGAATCGGATTGACAAAGATACTGACCACGACAACATCACAGATTTTTTTTGCTTCACGCACCAGGTTTAAATGCCCTTCGTGCAAATTCCCCATGGTTGGAACAAAACCAATAATTTTGCGTGCCGATCGAGCTGGACTCAGTGAAGCGGTTAATCCCTGAATGGTGATTTCTGTTTTCATGTTTACAGCTCGACTTGAAAAGTTTGTTCTTTAGCAGGAAAAGATTGATCTTGCACTGCAGCATGGTAGGCTTTAAAAGCATCCAGAATTGCAGTTTCTCCTGCTTGTTCTTTCATAAAATTACGCACAAATTTAGCCACATGGCCACCGGTCAATCCAAGCATATCTTGAACTACCAGCACCTGACCGTCCGTATCTGCGCCTGCGCCAATGCCAATAACAGGCGTATGTGGAAATAATTCACTAATTTCCTTACCCACCTGTGCCGGAACACATTCCAGTAGAAGTACCGCCGCACCCGCTTCCACTACAGCCTTACAATCAGCAATCAGCTGATCGGCAGCTTCACGGGTACGTGCCTGAACTTTATAGCCGCCAAACACATGCACAGATTGTGGGGTTAAACCCAAGTGTACACACACTGGAATACCGTTGCGGGTTAAGACCTGAACGGTTTCGGCCAGCCATGCGCCGCCTTCAATTTTCACCATGTGTGCGCCAGCTTGCATCACTTGTTTAGAATTGATTAATGCATCATTCAGCGTGGCATAACTCATAAACGGCAAATCAGTCAAAATAAAGGCATGCTGATTACCACGGCGAACAGCTGCGGTATGATAAGCCATATCTTCAACTGTCACAGGCAAGGTTGAATCACAGCCCTGAATGGTCATTCCTAAAGAATCACCCACCAAAATTGTGTCAATTTCAGCAACTTCCATCGCTTTCGCCATGCTCGCATCATAGCAAGTCAGGCAGGAGAATTTGCGGCCTTGCGCTTTAAATTTTCTTAAGTCACTTAGACTAATCATCCGGATATTCCTCTTATGACGACTTTCTCAAGCGGTCATTCAAAAAATTAAATATTTGCCCAATTTCCATCATCCAGCACTGTAAGCGATGGATGTTGCAATATCGGTAAATCTTTTAATAATTGTCCTTTGAGCTGTAAATTTGCTTCTAAATCGAGCAATGGCATCAGCACAAAATCACGCTCCATGACGCCAATATGTGGCACGGTTAAACGTTCATTATGAATCTGTTCTTCACCATAAATCAGTAGATCCAGGTCCAAAGTCCGTTCGCCCCAACGGCGCAGTCGAATCCGACCTGACTCCTGTTCAAAACGCTGCAATTCATCCAGCAAAGCCAGTGGCTCCAACTCTGTAACCAGCTGTACAGCCGCATTTAAGTAATTGGGTTGGTCTTGTGGCCCCATTGGAGGACTTTGATACAACTTGGATGTTTTCACTGATCCCAAAGTCGCCAGTTTTTGAACTGCTTCGGTCAGAATTTGACGCGAATCACCCAGATTACTGCCTAAGCCGATGTAGGTTACTGTGCTCATTGTGTCGGTCCAAAAACAACCTGGCTTAAGTCACGTTTTACCCGTTTGCGTTTTAAAATTGGATGATCATAGCCAATTTCCGAGCCATTTGATGAAGCAGGCTGAGCGGGTCTTTCAGATTTTGTCCTGCTCTTACGTTCACGGCGACTACGTGGTTCAGGCTCGTTCACCAAAGGCTCAATTTCAGCAACTGCAGCGACTGATTTCGTTTCCACCACATCTTCCGTAGTGGTTTTACGACGGCTTTTGGCACGTTGGCGGTTGTATTGACTAATGGCGCGTTCTTTTTCATCCGTCGTCATCTGTTGATATGCGTCCCACCATAGGCCCATGCCCTGAGTGGTGTCGTCACCTGATTTTTCACGCAGTAACAGAAAGTCAAATCCGGCACGGAAACGCGCATGGGTCGATAAAGCCTGAATCTGTTGCGGCTTCGGATTGAGCAAACGCGTTTGCATTTCCCACACTTCACGAATAAATGTTTCGGCAAAACGTGGAATGATGGTACGGGTGGCCTGACGTTTTAACACATCCAAACCGGCTTGTGCTCTTGCCTCTGCCGGAACAACACCTTTATTTAAATAAAAATTACAACGCTCCAAGAACGGTTTCCACAACAATACCGCATAGAAGAATGCAGGATTGATGGTCTTGCCAATTTGAATACGTTGGTCGGTATTAATCGCAGCACGTTCAATAAAGGTTGAAATATCCGGGCTGATGTCTGCAAACAGCTGACGCCAAATATCAAAATCAATCAACATCGGCAGAACGCGGTTCAAATGCCCCATGGTGAACAACTTCTGTGATTCATCATATAATCGGTGCGGAGAGATATCACGCAGCAACTGGGTCATTTCAGGGGTAAAAACCTCTAAAATCTCAGGTGCAATATTAAAATTCAATTTTGCAGCAAAACGCAATGTGCGCAGCATCCGTACCGGATCTTCTTCAAAACGTAAGGTCGGGTCACCAAGTAAGCGTAGGGTTTTATTTTTTATATCATCAATGGCATGACAGAAATCCAGCACAATACCTTTACGCGGCTGGTAATACATCGCGTTAATGGAAAAATCACGGCGGGCAAAATCCTGTTCAATGGTGCCCCAGTTATTGTCACGTAAAATCATGCCTGAAGCAGAAGTGACTGCTTTTTTAGGCGGTGCACGGAAAGTAGCAACTTCGATCAACTCACGACCGGCATAGACATGAGCAAGCTCAAAACGTCGTCCGATAATACGGCAACGTCGTCCGAAGACTTCTTTCACCTGAGCCGGAGTTGCATTGGTTACCGCATCAAAATCTTTAGGATTCAGACCTAAAATTAAGTCACGGACACCCCCACCGACGATATACGCTTCATAGCCAGCCTTGGTTAAAGCATCGATAACATCTAATATGGAAGAAGGTAATTGAGCGGTTGATAAACCACATTTTGACGCGCGCAAAGTTTGCAAAAGACGCTGTCTCCTACGTCTGAACGTAAAATATCTAAGATGACGCTAATCATATCTCTAACACAATCAAAGGGCAATTTGATTATCTCGATGCTCAATACTTTGTTCAATATTCTAAGGGGGCTATACTCGTGCTTTACAGGCCCAAACGGTCTTTATTCTTGCTAAATAGCGCAGGTCCAATACCCTTGACCTGTTGCAATTCTTCAATATTTTTAAATTTTCCATTTTTTTGTCGATAGGAAATAATCGCTTCCGCTTTCTTTTGACCTACCCCGGACAGTTCTTTTAACTGTTCAGCATTGGCTTGATTCAGATTGATCTTGTTGGTCGCTGAAGTCGCAGAATTTACAGTAGGCCTGGCCAAATAATAATCCCGTGTTGAGACGCGTGGTATTTTTAACCGTGCATCCTGGGCCTCCTGCTCAGCCTTCCATTTTAAATACTGCTGGTCAAACTGTTGAGCATAACTACTGGATGCACTCAACAAAGACAGCAAACCAAAAATATAAAAAATCCCCTTCAGGATAGGTATTATTTTTTTCATTGGGAAACCTATTATTTTAATTGTTGTTTCGCTTGCTCCCACAGTTGATCCATTTCTTCTAATGATAGGGCTTCAATATTTTTATGTTGTTGCTGAGCCTGATCTTCAATGAAAGCAAAACGTGTTCTAAATTTATGAATGGTACTTAACAGTGCCATTTCACTAGAAAGTCCTAGTTTACGTCCAACATTGATCAGTGAAAATAAACAATCGCCAAATTCGTCGAATATTTCGTCGGAATTTTGCTTTTGCATGGCGTGTTGTAATTCGCCTAACTCCTCATTCAGTTTGCCATAAGCACCTGCCACATCTGGAAAGTCAAAGCCAATTTTCGCCGCATTTTTTTGAATTTCATGTGCTTGCTGAATTGCAGGACCATGCTTGATGTCATCTAAGCGTGATTGTGCTTTACCCTGCTTTTCCTGCTGTTTAATTTGCTTCCAAAGTATGGAAACATCTTCTGCACTCAGTTGTGAATATTGCTCTGCCTGAAATACATGCGGATGACGGCGGATCAATTTTTCGGTAATGGCATTGACCACATCATTGAAATCAAATGCGCCTTGTTCACTATACATCTGTGACTGAAATACTACTTGTAACAACAAGTCGCCCAGTTCATCGCGCACTTCATTTACGTTTCCTGCTCTGACTGCCGCTTCGACTTCATAAGCTTCTTCTATAGCATAGCGGGTTAGGCTTTGCGGTGTTTGCTGCTGATCCCATGGACATTTTTCACGTAGCTCTCGCATCACTGCCAATAATTTATCCATGTTTTCAACACTCCCATCCTTTCAGATTAAACAACTATTTACACACTCCATTTCTGTTATGCTGAAGATAAATTCATTAAAAATGAAGCACAACAATACAAAACGAAAAGGAAAATTTAGATGCACAGTATCTTCATTAGTGGTGCAGCACAAGGCATTGGGGCTGCTATTGCAACACTGTTTTATCAACACGGTTATAAAGTGGGCATTTATGATATTAATATTGATCAGGCCCAAGCGCTGGCTCAACAGTTAGGCTCACGGGCCAAGGCCGGTTTACTCGATGTTTCTGATTATAGCCAATGGCAGCACGCTTTAAGCGAATTTCAGGCCTGGTCCGGTGAAATTAATGTCTTAGTCAACAATGCAGGCATTCTCTACTCAGGTGCTTTTGAACAGACCGATATTACCGCACATCATCGAACTATCGATATTAATGTCAAAGGTGTATTGAATGGTTGTCATGCCGCCTTGCCCTATTTACAAAAAGCCTCCTTTGCTCGTGTGATTAATCTGTCTTCTGCCTCTGCCATTTATGGCCAGCCGGATTTGGTGACATATTCAGCCAGCAAATTTGCTGTACGTGGCATTACTGAAGGATTAGATATTGAGTGGCAAAAATATGGCATTCGGGTATTAGATGTGATGCCGCTCTTTGTACAAACGGCCATGGTTAAAGATATGGATGCCGGCAGCATTAAAAATATGGGGGTACACTTAAGCGCAGAAGATGTAGCAAATCAGATCTATCAACAAGTTCAGGTCAAAGACAGCATATTTACCCCGACTCACCAACCTGTAGGCTTCAAATCTAAAATCCTGTTCAGCCTGTCTAAAATGAGTCCGCAGTTTGTAAATCGGATGAGTAATATGTTTTTGGCGAAAAGGGAATAAATAAAAGAAAAATTAAAAGAGCCTGATGTACAGGCTCTTTTTAGGTCTGAAACCGCTTCAATTATCCATCGCAATTGTATGGCTTATTTGAAAATATACAGGTTTCAATCAACTTTTAAATATCGTTAAGAACTCTTGGTTTATCTGCTGAGCTAGTTGGCATTTTAAATTCAATACCAGCTTTTTTAAACAGTTTAGGATACTCCACCAAGGCCATACTTGAATTTTTAGCAATACCAGTAATATCTCCAACAACATTTTTCGCATCAACTAAAGACATACCCGTATTGGTCAAGCTGGCTGGGTTTGTGATCAAATTGGTACTCACCTGTTTAGCCCCTACAGCCAATTCACGAGCGGTTAAACTTGCAATGACAAAGTTTGTTGCAGAATCCAACAAGTATTTTTTTTGCTCTACATTCAATGCTGAAAGTTTAGCGACAGTTGCTTCCTCATCCTTTTTAGAAGCGTCTAAAACAGCATTAGACATCGCTACAATTTCTTTTTGAATGGCTTCTTTTTCTTTCAGATCAGAAGTCGTTTTCAGGCTTTTCTGTTTTGCTTTTAATTCATCTGAATCTTTTTTGCTTGCAAGCAATGAAGCTAAAGCACTACGGCTCTGAATAAACATCGCATTGGTTGCTTTGGCTTGAGTAAAGAAGCCATTAAGATCCATATTTGAAGAAGATACGCCGGTAGCAGATTCTGTTAATGTCGAAGCAAGGCTACTGAGTGAACCAAAACCTGCATACACATTTGATGCCCCCATTGATGCTGCTATCGATAAAACAATCGCAATTTTTTTCATACGTCATTACCCTTATTGTGTGGAATCGGCTTTTTGCACGATTTGATTTAAAATTGTTGGTAAAGCATCAAACATCTGAATGTTATACATTTCATGACGATGCTGCTGCACAATGCCTTTCAGCTGAATTTCTTGCTGCAAACCATACGCCCCAATTTTTTCAGCCTTTTGATTGAATCTGCGCGCACCACTGGTCATGACCAATGTGGCATCACAGTTGGATTTATCGCTATTGCATTTCACCGAGTCTTCTTTAACTTCGATCTTAAATACAGGCTGTAAACATTCATCTTTTGGAAGATAGAAATTCACATCCATATTCTTTTTAAAACCGGAATTTTCGGTCATGCGAACGACAGCATCTTTCAATAAGGTCTGGCCTTTAAAACCGGAACCTGTGGCATAAAAAGGTCGTTTCGATTGGCTGGTAAAAGCGTGATAAAGCAGCGGGCCAAAACCATAAAATGGTATTTCACCCACCTGTTCGGTATGCAAGCCTGGACAGAGCACTCGCGCTTGTTTGGAATCACCCACAGGTGCAGAACTATCCATTAAAATACGATCTCCCGAACGGACAGGGAGCCGGTCACTACTACTGACAGGAAAATCAAGTTGTGCCGTTACTTTCCCGCCTTGGCGCTCCAACACGGTTGCTTCCCATGTCGGAATCAGGATGTCGCGTCCTGCAGCTTTATCCTGATGATAGATATGAACTTTCATGCCGGTACTTAAACGCTCACCTGCATCATCAATAGTGATACTTTTCGAACTTGAATCAGAAACTTTTAAGTCTGAACGGGTAAATTGAATCCCTTTTTGAAATTGTTGACCCAATTTCAACAGGGCATTTTTCAGCACGACTTCTTTACGTGCGTCTAAAGAAAAACCCATCCCCTCTGAAATCACATCTTTAATATCATCGGTTGCATGGGCGGAATAAATCACACGACCAGAACGGTCGATCATTTCAGCAAAGACTTCACTATGAAAGATCTGCTGCTGGGTCATTTTTCCAATCTGCTGCTGATAGGCAATCACTGGAATCACATTAATCCGAATAAAGAATTCCGGCAGCTCGCGCTGATTAATGTCAGTACTTTGTGCCAAAGCAGTCTGTTCACTGATACTTTGTGCCATAGCACTATAACGACGGTTGACTGGCGTCAAAGTAAAAGAGGCTTGCTCACCGACCGCATCCGAAAAAATCTGTTCAATGAGATCTTTGGACTCACCTTGATAGGTCAGGACATCCACCACCAAGGCTTTGGGTTTATTCATGGCCTGACGCGTATTGGTCGATATTTTGCTAAAGCGTTTGCTATTGCCCTGCATCAACACCGGTACAGCTACAGCATAATCACTGTCTGCATGCACCACACGAATCAGATCCCCTTCGGCAGAACTGAGTTCATCCTGTATCGCAATACCCTGTTTAAAACCTTTATCCAGCACCAGATAAGATTTCCACTGATCAATCACCTGAGTATCAATTTCTGTCACTTGCAGCTTGGTTTTCAAGTCTTGAGTGAGTTGCTGCGTCAAGCTCAACAAGCTACTTTGAAACTTCTGTTGAATAGCAGCTTTGGTTGCAGCAGACTCAATATCGGAACTTAAGACTTGAATGGGTTGAGACAAGGTTTTACTGTCACTGTAAATCACTTCACCAGATAACACATTGGTGAGTTTTAAGCTTAAGGTCACGGGTAAAAATATTTCTGCTGTAGAATCTTTTCTGACCACATACTCACTGGCACGCAGTACATCAAGTGAAGCGACATAAGTCCGATGTTTGGTTTTTTGCGAAATGGTATCGACAATTTGTTCACCCAAGCTCTGCTTTAAACCTTGTACAAACAATTGCTCGGCTTGCTTACGAATCACATCATTATCAATCGCCTGACTAAAGTCACAGACGATTGAAGTACCATTGGCTTCATACTTGTTCGGGTCAGCACGGCAACCTTGCTCCAGACCAAAAATCCCTTTTGATGGATAAATCTGAATATCTGCATGTGCCGCTGCCGAACATAGCATTGGCATAGCCAAACATAAGGCTTTAAGTTTTACTTGCATTGGGTACCACCAATACACAAGGTGATAGTATTTCCTGCTTGTAAACGTTCAGCGCTAGATAGGGTCGGATTGACCTTACGCAGTGCCTTGGCCAATTCAGCACTAATCGGCTTTTCACTCTTATAGGTCATGGTCATTTCAACCAGTTTGCCATCTTGAGTACGAATATCGATATTCTCTGCACCGCCCATTTCATCCAGTGCAATATACAAATCATCTCCTAGACGTGAAGACACATTGCCTGAAACGCTTTTCACAAAAATGGTAATTTCTTTACCATACATAGAACGGTTTTTTGCATAACCTAAAATCTGTGGCCCAACTTGGCTAATCGCCAGCTCGCCTAGTTTGGCCGCTACATTGGTTCGGCAGGCATCTGTCGTCGCGCCAGTTGATGATTCAGTACGGGTTTGGCCGCCCATTAAAGTCGAATCATCTACGGAATAAATTTTAAAACTTACTGCGCCATCACATACAAATTGCCCGGTAGCCTGTGAACGTCCACGATCATAAATATAAGAACTGCCGGCCATAAACCAGTCAGCTTTTTCTTTACGTGCTGCAGTGACCAGTTTATTCAATTCAGCATCACTCATTAGCTGTTGAATGGTCATGCTACGTCCATTCAAATACTGACTTCGGAAACGGTCAGAATCGAGTAAGCGCAGGTCATAACGAACCGCTGACTCTGCAATCGCATTCAAGGTTTGGTTATCGCGTTCGGCCTTGGTACTTGGCGTTTGATACTCCACATATTTCACAAAACTTTGAATGTCGTTTTGCCGTTCAGATTGGCTATATTTAGCCGATTCATTGGCGTTATAGCTGCTTGAAGATGATGATTTACCCGAATTATTGTGGCTCGCCGAGCGCGCAGAACCGCCTGCACCAGCACCATAATAATTACCATAAGCATAGCCTGATGCAGCAGATGAGCGGCCTTTAGATGAATAAGAGTCTGAAGCACTGGCTTTGGCACTTTCACTTGCCTTATAACTGGCATCTTCATCATAGCTATAACTACGGTCAGAAAAATAAGAGGTAAACTCTTTGACCGGCTTGGAATTATCTTTAGGAACACCAAAGTATTCATCCATCACAATCATGATGGGACTGGTTCGGCTATTTTTTTTCGCAAGTCCAAGATCATTTAAAATTGAACGAAACTCTTGATCATCCATTTCCAGACTGACTTGAGTCACCAATTCATTATTGCCCTGTGTCGAGCTGCCACGATTAATAATATAAGTAGAGTCTACTTGCTTAACAATTTCATCTAGATGCTGTTGTGCCTCAGCCATAGCTTGAGGGCCATTTATTTTTTTGATCATTGCAATGACAGCATCTGTTTTCGCATTGTTGAATGCTTGATTGCGTGTAGCATTTGGATCTTTTTTTATAATGGCTGCTTTACCTTCGCCATTCACTTTAATGATTTCCGCATTGGTGACTTGAACCGCACCCAAACACATGAGTACTGATATGGTTTTTTTCATCATTTCCACCCTTTTTCACTAAAGTTTTTGATCTACTAATAAATAAAATTTAGATATTTTTAACGTGATTTTTAAATACAAAAAACGTACAAATAATAACAAAAAATAAGAGCAACTCCATCACATAATCTTACTTTTTATTGATTTTTCTATATTATTTAATTAATAATGTGATTTTATAAATAAAATTTATGATAAATCCACTTACCAGACACAAATTAATCAATCTATTTTTATGGGTAATTTTGAATAAACATTTAAATAAAATTCAATTAATTTTATTTAAAAAATAACAAATAAGGCTTTAAAGAATGATCCTTAAAGATAGGGCGGTTGAAATTATTTTCTTGCAGCGTTATCAGCAAACTTAGATGAAAGACTCGATACTCCCCCACCTACAGATGCATAGTCTTAAAAAACATTGGGGTTAATCCATCAAAAGCCTGACCACAGTTTATGGGTCACTTAGAGAATATGTTGAATGAATAGAAAAATAGGATGTGCGTTCTTATATCTGCTTTAAAAAACCTAAAATTGCAAAAATTTGATCAGAACAATGAAGTCCCCACTCCCCCATAACAATTGGTAAAACTTTACTAAAAAAACAACTATTGGCAATGCACTATTTTGACTAAAATTATCTTTATCTCCCATTCAATATTCATTCAATAAGGCGATAATAATGAAAAATACTCTTCTTATTTTAATCGGCAGCTTAAGTTTAATGGCTTGTTCTACTATGCCTTCCAATAAACAGACTCAAAATAACTCATTAAATTCGGAGCCGAATAACAATGCCACCAAAGAGGTTTCGATTGATGGCAGCTATACGGGTGAAATTGTTGGCGATTACCAGAATTCTAAATTTTCCCAGTTAAAAATTGGTATGTCTAAGCGGCAGGTAGAAGATTTAGTCGGTGCTTCAACAGATCAAAGAAGCTATCAGACAGTGAAAGCCTGGATTCCAGTCGCAGGTGCTTTTTCTAAAGATCAATTTCGTATTGAAACCTACTACAAAGAGGCTGGACGCTTAATCTATGCCAATAATGGAACCAAATTATATCGAATCGAAGTGGATCGTAGTGAAGATGGCCTTCAATAATCCGTGTATCTTTTCACCCACTCGCTAAACCTTGATCACTATTGATTATTGAAATAAAAACGCCTGTTTTGATTTTAAAACAGGCTATACAAGTCGCTGATTTTTTACCCTATTGATCTTTATTGATTTGTGTTTATCCAGATGAATCTTGGACTTTAAAGCTGTTACGATCTTATAGGGACATGAATAAGAACAACATCTTTTAAGAGGATAAAAATATTTTTATTTCAGGAAAGCTAAAACCCTTACAAGAGGCTTCTGAACGCCAGGCAACCGTAAGCATGACTTGACCCAAATGAAAGTTTTGATAAGCAAATGTTCCAATTAAAGGATGACTACACAATCCGCCATTATGCACTGGATGGACGAAAGTATTTAACTCATTTAAATTTAAGCGCACGCCCAGTCCGGCAGCTTTCAATACTGCTTCTTTGGTGGTCCAGACTTTAAACCAATATTCTGGCTCATGTTGCAATTCATTCCAATATTTTAATTCATCAGGATGAAATGCATGATTCGCCAATGCTTCAAATCTGACCTGCCGGTCCAGATCTTCAATATCTACCCCGATATCCGGCATATTTGTACTGGTGGCTAAAGCATAATTTTTTTGGCTATGACTATGATTGAAATAAAATTCAGGAAAATTAATCAAGTATGGCTTACCGTATTCAGTATTTGCCAATTGCTCATGCTGAATTACGGTCTTTAATTGCTCGGAAAGTAATTGATTGCGAAAGTGATGAATTTGTTGTTTTTGCAACTGAATTTTGCTTTTGCGATCGAGTGCATTATCCAAATGAACGATCTGTTCCAGTGCATTTACATCCACCCGTATCAGTCTACTCACTAAGATCACCTTTCAAAAATAGAAGCCTATCTTAAAAGAAAAAAGCCCAAAGATCACTTTGGGCTTTTTAAATTCCATTTAAAGCGGATGCTTAACCACGTTTAAATTTCTTCTCGGCTTTCTTGAACTTCTGCACATAACGACGCTTACGTGCTGCCGTGCGTTCATCAATTTGTGACTTACGCCCTTCAAACGGGTTTTCAGACGTTCTAAATTCGATTTTTACTGGTGTACCTTCAAGCTTGTACACTTTACGGAATACGTTTTCCAAATAACGGCGGTAGTCTGCAGGAGTTTTATCCACCTTGTTACCATGAATGACAATCGTTGGTGGATTTTGACCGCCAATATGGGCATAACGCATTTTAATACGACGACCTTGTACCATCGGTGGATGGTGCGCGTCGGTTGCGTCATTCAAAATTTGCGTGATTTTTGCCGGAGATACTTTCAAGTGTGAAGAATCATAGGCACGGTGAATTGACGGATAGAGATCGCCTACCCCTGTACCATGTAGTGCAGAGATTAAGTGAATCTTCGCCCAAGGAATAAAGTCAAAGCGACGATCAACATCCAGCTTGCATTGCTTACGATCATACTCAGACATGTTGTCCCATTTGTTGATCGCGATCACCATAGCACGTCCCGCTTCAAGCGCATAGCCAATCAAGTGCAAGTCTTGCTCAACAATCCCGTCACGTGCATCGACCACAATCACCACAACATGGGCATCTTTCATCGCTTGTAAAGTTTTCACGATTGAGAATTTCTCAATCATTTCATCTACTTTACCTTTACGACGTACACCAGCAGTGTCAATCAAGGTGTATTTACGGCCATCACGTTCAAATGGAATATATACTGAATCGCGGGTGGTACCCGGCTGGTCAAATGCTACAACACGGTCTTCACCCAGCAGACGATTGACCAATGTCGATTTACCCACATTGGGACGACCAATAATCGCTAAACGTAAACCGGTGTCTTTATCGTGCTGATCAGGGTTTTCATCTTCAGGAACATCAGCAAGCACATCTTCAAGCATTTGCTGTACACCACGACCATGGCTGGCAGCAACTTGTAATGGCTCACCCATCCCCAGTTTGTAGAATTCAACCAGTGCGGCTTCAGCATGTACACCATCTACCTTGTTGGCAACCAGGAATACTTTTTTGCCAAGGGTACGCAGGTCACGTGCAATCTGCTCATCAGATGCCAGTAATCCGGCACGTGCGTCTACCACAAAGATGATCATGTCGGCTTCATGAATGGCTGTTTTGGACTGTTCAGCCATGTAGGAGTCGATTCCACCTTCAGTTTCGCCAATACCACCAGTATCAACAACGATGAATGATTTATTTTGATATGTCGCATCGCCATACTTGCGGTCACGGGTCAGACCGGCAAAGTCAGCAACAAGCGCATCACGGCTCTTGGTGATCTGGTTAAACAACGTTGATTTTCCGACGTTCGGACGACCAATGAGCGCAATTACGGGTTTCATAGATTAACCTTTATTCAAGATCAGCCAGTAGGTCTGGTCTGAACAATCAGAAACAATGGAAGAAATAATTAGCCAAAAATAAATAAAACACGGGGCATTGAATACTCAATCCCCCGTGTAAAAAAATACGGTTAGCTTAGTTTAACATAAGGCTGAAAAAAATTTTAACGGTTCTGCCAGATGCTTAAAGCACCCTTACGGGTCGCCACATAAAGTTGATTATCAATCACACGCAGTGTACGCACTTCACCACTGGTTTTTGAACGACCAATCAACTGGCCTGTTGCCGGGTCAATTAAATGCAATACACCATCCAGATCACCCACCACCAGATCTTGGCCCAAGATCACCGGATTACTTAACTGGCGATTCAGCAGGCTGTCATTTTGCCATAATTGCTGCCCCGTGGTCAGAGCATAAGCGGTGATTTTGCCATCGGCTTGAGCAACATAGACGGTGTTATTAAACACTTCAGGACGCTGGATGCTGCTGGCATCTTCGCTCCACACAATTTGTTGTGCAGCCAGATCCATCACTGTCACCTGCCCCTGAAAACTGGTCGTTACCAGGAATTGTCCAGCAACCACAGGATCGCCATCCAGATCATTCAGACGCTGAATATCCGAACGCCCTTCACTAACAGCTACACGACGCTGCATACGCGGCACGCCGCTAATAATATCCAGTGCATAAATATAGGCATTTGATGATGCAATCAGGACAGTACGCGGATCAAGGGCAACCGGAGTTGCTGTACCACGCAAGCTGAACTGTACATTTGGCAGATTATAGGTCCAGACCTGCTGACCTGTAGCAAGATCATGCGCATAGACAGTATCATCATTAGTGATGGTAATAACACGACCAGATTGAATAAGTGACGCAGATAATACGGCACCCGACAACTGAGTCGTCCATTTTTGTTCACCTGTCGCCTGATCTAAAGCAAACAACTGACCTTTTTTATTGCCAACAACCACAATACCTTCGCCAGCTTCAATACCCGAGCTTAGGCCCTGTTTAGAAACTTTTTGCTTCCATAAGCGTTGTTTACCTTGATAGGCAGCCACTTCACCATTTGGATCAACAGTAAAAACCACACCGTTATCGGCATCTAATCGTAGACGTAACGGGTCTGCCTTACTGGTCGAAGAAACGCTTTGAGAAAATACAGGAACAAGATTTTTTGCTTGCACCAATTTAGGTAATGGATTTGGTTTAACCTCTTCCACCTTGGTTTTATTGGTAGAACAACCAGCAAGTGCAAATGTTAAAATTGTTAGTGCAAACGGTATTTTGTATTTTCTATCCATCATGACTCATCCACTTGTGTTTCTAAAATTGGGCGTTCAACATCAGGATCATCAACTAAAACGCCGACACTTTCGAGTTTAATTTGTAAAATTTGACGCTCTTGCTTACGTTCAAGCAACGCATCCCATGCGCTCATGTACGATTTTTTAGCATTTTCTATATCATTTTTAGCCACATAGACATCACCACGTGCTTCATCAGCAGTTGCCTTAAATGCAGGATCTGTTACCGCAGCCAATGTTTTAATAGCATCGTCATATTTTTTTTGTGCCAGCTGAGCATAAGCCAAACGCAGCTTAACAACCTGTACCAGACCGGCATCATCCAGTTTAGAATTTTCAACTTTCTTCAATGCACGTTCCGCATGTGCATAGTCAGCTTTGTCATAGGCCAGTTTTGCCATCAACAATTGAGTTTGAATGGCCTGAACAGAATCTGGCGCTTCCTTGACAATCTTGTCCGCAGTTGCAGATAAGGCATTAAATGCATTGGCATCGCCTGAAGCACTTTTTGCATCATCCATCAACTGTTGAACCTTGGCTGTTTCCATTTGTGATTCAGCCAAGTTTTTCTTCTGCCAATATTCCCAGCCGAAAAAGGCAATCAACGCAATTAAAATTCCGCTCATCATGGCAGAACCATATTTTTTAGCGAAAGATTTTAAGCTATCAAGTTGTTCTGCATCACTCAATGCGTTCATGGGATTACCTTTTCCTTATGTTATTCGGCTTATTTTGAAGAAAATTTTTCAATGATAAATGGCACAAAGTCAGCCACCGCAATTTCAGTCTGTTCTGCTGTCGCCAACTCCTTGACCAGAATTTGCTGAGCTTCCGCCTCACGCTGACCAAAGATTAAAGCATAAACAGCACCCGCCTGATCGGCTTTTTTCATCTGAGATTTCATTGAACCTTGTGAACCGGTTTTCAAACGGATTGTGCTATTGGTAGCTTCAAGCTGGTCACGGATCTGTTCTGCAAGCACTAAAGCCTGACCTTGGGTCGCTGAGTCTGAAACCAAGAACATTTCACAATCACGCACGGGTGTGTTGTCTTCCACTTGTTCAAGTAGCAGCAACAAACGCTCCATACCCATGGCAAAGCCCACCGCAGGGACCGATTGATCAGCCTTGCCTTTCAATTGACCCACCAGACCATCATAACGGCCACCGGCACATACAGTGCCTTGTGAACCCAAATGCGTCGTTGTCCATTCAAATACAGTTTTGTTGTAATAGTCCAGACCACGAACCAGCTTCTGGTTAATGACAAAACTTACGCCTGCATCAGTCAAGTACTGTTGCAATTGGCTAAAGTGAGCCAAGGTTTCTTCACCCATAAAGTCATGCAATTTAGGCGCATTTTCAAGAATCGACTGAGTTTTCGCATCTTTAGAATCAAGAATACGCAGTGGATTCGTGGTTAAACGACGCTGTGAATCTTCATCCAAATCTGCTTTATGTGACTCTAAAAATTCTACTAGGGCTGCACGATAAGCTGCACGTTCATCAGACTCACCGAGTGTATTCAATTCAAGCTGTACTTTATCTGCAACACCCATACGTTTCCATAAACGCGCAGTCATCAGAATCAGTTCAGCATCCTGGTCTGGCGTTGCCACACCAAAAGTTTCCACACCAAATTGGTGGAACTGACGATAGCGACCTTTTTGCGGTTTTTCATAACGGAACATTGGCCCGATATACCACACACGCGGAGTCGCACCACGCAGCAAATTATGCTCAAGCATGGCACGCACGCAGCCTGCAGTCCCTTCTGGACGTAAAGTCAAAGACTCAGGTGGATTACCTTTGTCCAGAAAAGTGTACATTTCTTTTTCGACGATATCGGTTGCATCACCAATTGAACGTTTGAACAGATTGGTCTGCTCAACCATCGGCAAACGGATTTGCTGGTAACCATAAGCATCCATAAGTGATGCTAAATGTTGCTCAAGACGTCTCCACGCAGGGGTTTGCGTTGGAAGAATGTCATTAAAACCTTTGATTGCGACAATTGAACTCATGATGAACTACGAATGATCTCTTTAGATTTAGCTTCTTCAAGCTCTTGAACACGTTGACGAACCATAGTTTCGATTTCATCAACCAATTGATTGGTATCGATTAAATGGCTTTTCTCGCCATTACGATACACCAGTGAACGCGGACTTGCACCTACTACGCCAATATCGGCTTCTTTGGCTTCACCCGGACCATTCACTTTACACCCAATGACGGACACATCCATTGGGGTACGAATATCTTCTAAACGCTCTTCCAGTGATTGCATCACTTTAATCACGTTAAATTCCTGGCGTGAACAACTTGGGCAGGCAATAAAGTTAATGCCGTTCGAACGAAGTCCCAATGATTTTAAGATATCAAAACCAATTTTCACTTCTTCTTCAGGTTCAGCAGCCAGGGAAATACGCATGGTATCGCCAATGCCTTCCATCAGCAAACCGCCAAGTGCAATCGCTGATTTCACCGAACCGGTACGGTAAATACCGGCTTCGGTCACACCCAAATGTAATGGATTATCAATCTGTTGTGATAACAGGCGGTAAGCATCCATAGTCAGGAATACGTTCGATGCTTTTACCGATACTTTGAATTCCTGAAAATTGAGGCGGTCCAGAATATCGATATGGCGCATCGCAGATTCAAGCAAAGCCTGACCTGTAGGTTCGCCATATTTTTTCTGAATGTCTTTTTCCAGTGAACCGGCATTCACGCCAATACGCATGGAAATGTCATGATGTTTTGCCGCTGCAACCACTTCACGAATTTTCGCTTCAGAACCAATATTGCCCGGGTTAATTCGCAAACAGTCTGCGCCCAGATCGGCAACCGCCAAAGCAATTTTGTAGTCGAAGTGAATATCGGCAACCAACGGAACATTGACCTGCTTGCGGATTTCTCCGAATGCTGCTGCCGCTTCCATTGATGGTACAGAAACACGCATGATATCCGCACCGGCATCTGCACAACGCTGGATTTGCGCCACGGTTGCAGCAACATCACAGGTTTCAGTATTGGTCATACTCTGGATGCTGATCGGTGCATCACCACCCACATACACAGAACCTACACGAATTTTACGAGTGGGACGGCGCTTAATCGGATTTTCAATCATTGATATCGCTCTATTCTTGACCCATTAACGTGACAAACGGAAATCTGCCTTTCCATTCACGGTATAAGGTGACAATGCAATCTTTTCATTATTTAAGGTTAAAGTAACTGCCGATGCATCATCCAGACGAATTTGGAATGGTGTTTCACCATTCAGCTTCAAAGTAGATGATTGACGACCTGTTGCCAGCACTTTACCTGTTGAATCCACAATATGTACAGAAGTTGGATGACTAAACTCAAGCTCGAGCTGATCTCCTGAAACCACAGTCGAGTTATCCATATTCAGCACCTGTACATCGGATTCGGTTGCTGCAACTTCCTGACTATCACTTTCTGTGCTGGATGACCAGTTTTGTATCGCCATAACTGCAACAGCGATTGCAACCAGTACCGCCAAAGTAACCAGAATGCGTTTTAACCATTTCTTGTTACGGTCACTATTAGAACCTGGCAGCTTGCCCATGATTTTAATCGGTGAATTGTTTAAGGCATGATTCGGTAACAAGCCGGTATCATTTTGATAAATATCATCAAAACGTTGAATAATAGAACTTGCATCAACCTTCAGGTATTTCGCATAGGTACGATAATACCCCTTAATAAAGGTGGCTTCTGGCAAAGCTTTATAATCATCTTGTTCCAAAGCAGTCAAAGTTTTTACAGGGATGTTTAAATCTTTGACAACTTCACTTAATTCACGCTTTTGTGCAATTCGAACTTGACGCAAGTATTCGCCTGGACGCTGAACATTTCCTAATGCAGTGGGTACTACGCTTGAACCATTCGATTGCGGTGAATTAGGATTTACTTCCATACGGCCTCAGTACTGTGCTGTAATTGCAGATAACGTTGGTATTCCGGACTCTCAGGAAAAAGCGCACGCAATTGATTCACAAGAACCTGCGTTCCCATTGGGTCACTATTTGCCCGCGCAATTCGGATACCAATCCAAAGCGCACGCGCACCTTGATTCTTTTGACCGACACTGCGCACAAACTGTTCATACAATTGTGTTGCGGCAGCGGTCTGCTGTTTGACATAAAAAATTTCTGACAACTCTAACATTGAAACATACGAGTCACGATTTACTTGCAGGGCCTGCTTGAATGTTTTTTCAGCATTCACCATATCGCCTTGCTTTAAATAAATTCGCCCTGCATTTTCCAATGCTCTGTAGCGTTGCTCATAGCCCAATGTAGTCCCAGCCACATTGAGTTGTTCAAGCGCGTCATTATAACGCTCAATTTGATACAAATAAGTACCGTAGTTGTTACGCGCTTGTGCATTTTTCGGGTCGGCAGAAATAGCGCGCTTAAAATAGCTTTCTGCTTTATCCAGACTGATTTTACTGCCCTCTTGTTGCAGTAAAACCCCCATCATCATATTTGCAGTTGAATCGCGTGAATCTACTTCAAGTGCCTGGTCTAAAGCACGCTTGGCAGAATCCAGATCACCCGACTTAATATATTCTGCCGCCAATTGAGTGCGAACTTTCACTGCTTTTTCAGGGTCTTTCTTCCCTATTGTTGCTGGTGTCTGACACGCAGTAACAAAAATAGCGGACATACAAATTGTTGTAATAAAAGCTAATTTATATGTGGGCTTTCTCAATTGACATCCCCTTTATTATCCCTGAGTGCGCAGAATCTCATTTTGCTGCGCCACTTTCTTTTTCCACTGTTCCGCACGACGGGTACGGTCAGCAACTTGTCCGACTAACTGTCCGCACGCGGCATCAATATCATCGCCACGTGTCTGACGAATCGTACACACAAAACCGGCATCAGACAAAGTTTTTTGGAAAGAAATAATTCGATTACGGCTTGAACGCCCATATGGTGCATGCGGGAACGGGTTAAATGGAATCAGGTTAATTTTACTTGGCAAGTTCTTTAACAGCTTAATCATTTGCTGTGCATGCTCAGGATGATCATTCACGCCATCCAGCATCACATATTCAATAGTCACGTGTTTACGTGAGCTTTCATTGCCATCTTTGCCAATATAGCGCTGACAAGCTGCAATCAATTGCTCCAATGGATATTTTTTATTGATTGGAACCAGTTCGTTACGAAGTTCATCATTGGTTGCATGCAAAGAAATGGCTAAAGCTACATCAATGTCTTGTGCCAACTGATCGATTTTCGGTACCACACCGGAAGTTGAAAGTGTTACACGGCGCTTAGACATGCCATAAGCAAAGTCATCCAGCATAATGCGCATAGAGTTCAGTACGGCATCATAGTTGAGTAAAGGCTCGCCCATACCCATCATCACCACATTGGTCACTGAACGCTCACGTTCAGCTACAGGCACATCTTCCATATAAGAGAAATTTGCCATCCACAACTGACCAATGATTTCAGCCTGGCTTAAATCACGCTGAAAACCCTGTTTACCTGTAGAACAGAATGAACAGTCAAGCGCACAACCCACTTGCGAAGAAATACACAAGGTTTTACGTGAACCGGTTTTGTCCTCTGCAGGAATCAATACGGTTTCAACCAAAGAGCCATCACCATCGCCGACACGGAACACCCACTTACGGGTACCATCTTTGGAATAGTTTTTATGCACCACTTCCGGGGCTTTAATTTCACAAATCTTTTCCAATTTTTCACGCAGTTTGCCGGAAATATTGGTCATTTCAGCAAAGTCGGTCACGAAGAATTGGTGAATCCATTTCATCACCTGCCCGGCACGAAACTTCTTCTCCCCCATGTCCTCAAAGAATTTTTCCATTTGCGGACGTGACATGCCAAGTAAATTCACTTTCTCCACAGAATTTTGCTGCGTGGGAGTGGATGGAGATGGTTGCTGTGCATCAGAAATTGCTGATGTAGCGACTACTTCAGTACTCATGTGTATTACCTAAACCATGTCGAAGAATGAAAGGAGAAGCTCAATATGTGAGCAAAGAATTATTCAGGGAATAAAAAAACCAGATAAGCAGTATACCACTTATCTGGTTTGAATACTGCGAATTAACGAGTACGTGGAGCAATCTCAGTTTGAGCGAAGAAGTAGTTAACTTCACGGTCAGCAGATGCTACAGAGTCAGAACCGTGAGCAGCGTTTTCGTCGATGCTTACAGCGAAGTCTGCACGGATAGTACCAGGAGCTGCTTCTTTAGGGTTAGTTGCACCCAAAATTTCACGGTGAGCAAGAACTGCATTTTCGCCTTCAAGAACAGAAACTACAACTGGACCAGAAGTCATGAATGCAACTAGGTCACCAAAGAAACCACGTTCTTTGTGCTCAGCGTAGAAGCCTTCAGCTTCAGCTTGAGTCAAGTGTTTCATTTTTGTTGCAACGATTTGAAGACCAGCTTTCTCGAAACGAGCAAAGATGTCGCCGATGTGGTTTTTAGCAACTGCGTCTGGTTTTACGATAGATAATGTACGTTCAATAGCCATTGATTGGCTCCTTAAGTCAATTGTTGACATGAAAATTTGCCGCATTATACCGAATAATGGACTTTTTTCCGCTTTTGATATGTAAAAAAATTGCTTTTTTCGATGTAGTGATTAACGCACTTCATCAATCCAGGCCATTTGAATCCCTTCCAGCAAACCTTCAGTCGATTTGGTTGGGTCATCACTAAAGTCTGGTAATGCACATACCCAGGCATGTAAGTCGGTAAAACGAATCCATTGCGGATCTACATCTGGATGTGCTTCAGAAAGCTCAATCGCAATATCAATAGTATCTGTCCAACGCAAACCCATAGCTATTCCTAATATTTTCAAATCAGTGGCGATACTTTAGCAAATTTTAGAAAAATCGCATGAGTTTCCTGATTTATCGGCATGTATTTTTACAACATGATATTAAAAAATGGCGCGCTCATAATAATCCCACTGGCCACCACTACCCCAATCAATGCACCCACCAGCACATCACTGGGATAATGCAGACCGAGCACCATACGCGATACTGCCACCAAAATGGTAAATGGCAACATCAGAACAAGAAGCATAGGCTGTATATACCCCATCACCGTACTCGCCATCACGGCATGCAAGGTATGCCCGGAAGGAAAACTAAAATGATCGAGTGGTGGTTCTTGCAAGCGAATCACCTGATGCACTTGATAAGGGCGAGGACGAACAGTTTTATTTTTTAATATTTTATAAATGGCTGTGCCTATTGATCCGCTAATCAGTAAATATAACAGCTGCACAATATAGAATGCACCTTGCAGCATCCACAGACTGGCCAGCATAACAAACCAAAACATGCCATTGCCTAAACGGCTGATCATTTTAAAAAAATAGGCAACCGCTTGTGAATGTGAAAAATTATTCAGATACAAACAGCCTTTTAAATCCAGATCCAACATCGTTATTTTTGCTTTTTTTAAATTCATGATGATGCTCCTTTAAGTCTTTGCTTAAAATTTAGGATGTCATTTTCGTCTCCATTGCGACCCCATACAGTGCTTGCTCAAACTGTTGTACGGGATACTGCCAACCTATATGTTGTACAGCCTCTCGAGCTTTTATCCCCATCTGTTTCAATTGCTGATTATTCGGCAGCCGATAGATCGACTGAATTAAACTCGTGGTATCACCTAATTTACTTAACCAACCCGTTTCGCCATGTTTGACATGCAAATGCGCACTGGCATAATTATAAGCAATCACAGGTAAGCCACTGGCCATTGCTTCAAGTACCACATTTCCAAAGGTTTCAACCTGACTGGCAAACACAAAAACATTAGCACTTGCATAAGCTTGAGCAAGTTTCAAACCCGATAAATTTCCTGTAAACACAACCTCCTGACCCTGGCATAACATTTCGAGGCGACTACGCTCTGGACCATCCCCCACAATCACCAGTTTGATATCCTGCTGCATATTTTCCTTCATCCAGAGATAGGCTTTGATCAGCACATCAATTTCCTTTTCAGGTGACAAACGTCCCACATACAGCATGACTTTGGTGGTGGATGTCGCACCCCATTGTTGGCGCAAAGCATTTGAACAATGTTGTGGAGAAAAACATGCAATATCCACACCACGACCTACAACCACCAATGGGCAACAAATACCAAACTGTCTCAAAATATATTCCGTATCTTTACTGGGAATACAGGTGAGTTGTGTATTGTTATGAAACCAACGTAAATAGCGCTGAATCGGCTTAATTAAAAAGGCCAAATCGAAGTAGCGACTAAATTCTTGAAAAGGTGAATGGAAACCGCTTGAAACAGGAATACCCTTGGTTTTTGCAGTCTGCAAAACACTGAGTCCTAATGGCCCTTCCGTAACAATATGCACGACATTTGGTGCAAACTGATCCAATGCCTGAGAGACTTTTAAAAATTGTGGCCAGCCAAATTGCAAGCTTGGATATTGAGGAATAGCTTGGGCTTTGACTAAACACTCCTGATTTGGCAGGAACTGATAGCATGTCTGCTTTTGCTCCGGCCTAATCAGTAAAATTTTATGACCCTGCTTTTGCAGGCCCTTGCATAGTTGCAATAAAGACAGGGCGACACCGTTAATTTCTGGAGACCAGGTTTCTGTCACAATCGCAATCTTTAGCCGTGGACGGATTAAATCCTTAATTGTTGCGATATCATCACAAATGCGATCTTGCTTATTTTTTTTAAAATAAAATTGAAAATTCTCTGGAAAATTTTGTTGTTTTAGTAGATCTGTCGCATACACATTTGTCATACAACACCTATATCATTATTTTTAATTCAGCATAGATGTTGATTCTTTCAGTTTGATGATAATTAGCCATCACTTTAATATATTTTTATCTACTTCCATGTAAAAAGAATAGACTAAATTCGTCTAGGAGAGTGGTGGCTATTCAAATGTTTACTCAATTAATTTTTTTATGATTATAAGAGACAATAAATTTAAAATTAAATCTTACTTCCAACTATTTACAGGCCATAATTATAAAAATAGGATATAGCACTATCCTATTTTTAGGTTACAACAACTATTTTTTTAAAGCACTTTTATAATATCTTATCAATTCCCTTCAACCCGATTTAATAAGCCATCTTTTATTTGATAGACCTGACCATAGCCAAAATCAATTTGCTGTTTTTCTCCCCGGATCGCAGGGAATCCAGTAATATTTTCCATTTGGAGTGAACGTTGAAATTGATGGGTTTTAGGATTATACATCCAGTAGATAAAACGCTTATCTTCAATTTTTCGTTCATTTGAAGTATCAGACAGAACGATGTCGTAATAGCCATCCAAATTGATATCCATATAGCCAATACTCTTGGGATAAGCGGTAAATCCTGTCAGGCTTTGGACCACTTTATTGGTGATTTTATTCCACACATCTACTTGTTTTAAGGCTCTTCCATAAGGTTGTTGGGCATTTTCCAAACCATAAAATTTAAATATGAATAACGGCCTTTCTACTGTTGTAAATGCAGGCCCGAATTGAATTGGTATATTTTCATTGTTCTTTGGCGTAATGAAAACTGCTGACATATCTCCAGTATTTGCATTTAAATTTCCATTTAACTGATATTGTTCAGATACTGCTACATCACCATTTACACTTACCGATTTAAGATTAAGCTGATCTCCTTTTTGTAAGCCTTTAAAAGCAATCGCTTTTTGATCGGTCAAATCATGGAGGGTGCCGTGCGGATTCCAGATACCAGCATATAAATCCAGAAAATAGCGTCCATCGTCCGAACGCAACATTCGTTGCATAGAAACACGAACATTAGTGAAAGATTTCAGGTTGTCAGTGCCTGATGCAGGAACTGTTTCTGCAAAACTTAAAAATGAAAGTGATAAAGTAGTAAGACATAGTAAAATTTGAGTTTTCATTGCTCAGCCACACTCAACAATAAAATAAATTATGTCTACTCTATCACAGTTAAAATTACATCTAATCCATCTCTAACCCCTGTGTTTTGTTGCAAGTTGTTAATAGACGGATCTTCATCTGAGAATCTATGCAATAAAAAAACCCACTCAAAAAAAGTGGGTTTTCTCTTCAAATCAATTAATTGGAGAAATTAGTTTTTCTCTTTATCAACGATTTTGTTCGTTTAAATCTAAGGTATGAACGAGTTCAAAACACTGTTTTGAACGAAGTGCAAGGAGGAAAAGCAACGCTTTGAATGAAGTACAAGGCACGAATGAATGACTATAAAAAAACCCACTCAAAACTGAGTGGGTTTTCGCATCAAATCAATTGATTCGAGAAATTAGTTTTTCTCTTTATCAACGATTTTGTTTGCTTGGATCCAAGGCATCATAGCACGAAGTTTATTACCAGTTACTTCGATACCGTGAGCTGCGTTTTGACGACGACGAGCAGTCATAGATGGGTAGTTCAATGCACCTTCTTGGATGAACATCTTCGCATATTCACCAGATTGAATACGTTTAAGCGCATTACGCATTGCTTCACGAGACTGTTCGTTGATAACTTCAACGCCAGTTACATATTCGCCATATTCAGCATTGTTAGATACTGAGTAGTTCATGTCCGCGATACCGCCTTCGAACATTAAGTCAACGATCAATTTAAGTTCGTGTAGACATTCAAAGTACGCCATTTCTGGAGCATAACCAGCTTCAACAAGAGTTTCGAAGCCCATTTTAACCAGTTCAACAGCACCACCACAAAGAACTGCTTGCTCACCGAATAGGTCAGTTTCAGTTTCTTCACGGAATGAAGTTTCGATGATACCAGTACGGCCGCCACCTACACCTGAAGCATAAGAAAGAGCAACGTTACGCGCGTTACCAGAAGCATCTTGGTGAATCGCGATTAAGTCAGGAACACCTGAACCACGTTGGAATTCAGAACGTACAGTGTGACCAGGTGCTTTAGGCGCAACCATGATTACGTCTAAGTCAGCGCGTGGAACAACTTGGTTGTAAAGAACAGAGAAACCGTGAGCAAATGCTAAAGTCGCGCCTTGCTTGATGTTTGGCTCGATTACATCGCGGTAAAGTTGAGATTGGAACTCATCTGGAGTCAAGATCATTACCAAGTCAGCTTGAGCAACAGCAGCAGGAACTTCTGAAACTTTAAGACCAGCATTTTCAGCTTTTTTCCAAGAAGTAGAACCAGCACGCAAACCTACAGTTACGTCAACGCCAGAATCTTTAAGGTTAAGCGCATGCGCGTGACCTTGTGAACCGTAACCAATGATCGCTACTTTTTTGCCTTGGATGATAGATAAGTCTGTGTCTTTATCGTAAAAAATTTGCATTGCTGTCTCCGCTTAAATGCTTATGTTTCCTTTTATCCAAGTCAATGATGTTATTGGTATTCATTGACCTGGATACTCATCTTTACGATGAGTAGAATGTGTTAAAAATTAGATTGTTAAAACTTTTTCGCCACGTGCGATGCCCGATACACCAGAACGGACTACTTCAAGAATAGTGTTTTCTGCAAGTGCATCGATGAAACCGTCGAGCTTTTCAGTTGTACCGGCAATTTGAATGGTATAAGTCGTTGGTGTGACGTCTACGATTTGGGCACGGAAAATGTCAGCTGTACGCTTGATTTCAGCACGTGCTGATCCAAGTGATTTCACTTTAATCAACATCAATTCACGTTCGATGTGCGCACCTTCTGACAAATCAACCACTTTAACCACTTCAACCAGTTTATTAAGCTGTTTGGTGATTTGTTCAATCTTGTGATCATCACCATAAGTGGTTAGGGTCAAACGCGACATGGTTGGATCTTCGGTTGGAGCAACATTTAAAGTCTCAATGTTATAATTACGTTGAGAGAATAAACCCACCAAACGAGAAAGCGCGCCCGCTTCGTTTTCTACGAGAACAGAGATGATATGTCTCATTGAGTGCGCTCCCCTTTTCCTAACCACATATCTTGCATTGACTGACCTGCAACCAGCATAGGATAGACATGCTCGGTACGGTCAACCATTACGTTAATAAATACGCATTTATCATTGATTGCCATGGCTTCTTCAAGTTTGGACTCAAGCTCATCGGCATGGTCAATTTGAATACCGACATGGCCATAAGCTTCCATCAACTTGGCAAAGTCAGGCAATGATTCAACATAAGAGCTTGAGTGACGACCTTCGTAGTTCATATCCTGCCACTGTTTCACCATACCCAAGGCACGGTTATTGAGGCAAAGGATCTTCACATTTAAGCCATATTGCTTACATGTAGAAAGTTCCTGGATACACATCTGAATAGATGCTTCACCGGTAATACACACCACTTGCTGATCCGGGAATGCCAGTTTCGCAGCCATGGCATAAGGCAAGCCTACGCCCATGGTGCCTAAACCACCTGAGTTGATCCATTGACGTGGACGGGTGTATTTGTAATACAACGCACCGAACATCTGGTGCTGACCAACATCAGAAGTAATAATGGCCTGGCTATTGGTGATTTTATCTAAAGCTGCAACGACTTGCTGTGGCTTCATCGTGCCATCAGTTGGTGCCACAACTTTTAAGCCGTGCTCTGCACGCCACTCATTAATCTGCTTCCACCAGGCTGCAATATCTTCAGGATTTGGTTTCGAAACATTCATTTGTTTCAACTGTACCAGCATCTCTTGAAGTACAGGCTCTACCGCACCCACAATTGGAATATGCGCCATAATGGTTTTAGAAATGGTTGCCGGGTCAATATCAATATGAATAACCTTGGCATTTGGACAGAACTTAGCTGGATTATTGGTTACACGGTCATCAAAACGTGCACCTACACACAGGATCAAGTCTGCATTATGCATACTCATGTTGGCTTCATAGGTACCATGCATACCGAGCATCCCCAAAAATTGAGGATCGTTACCCGGGAATGCACCCAAGCCCATCAAGGTATTGGTCACCGGATAGCCCAACAAGTGCGCAAGTTCAGTCAATAATGCTGATGCATTACCCTGTACCACACCACCGCCAGAGTAAATTACTGGACGTTTAGCACTGATCAATTCATCAATCGCTTTACGAATTTGACCTGAGTGACCACGATGCGGTGGCTGATAAGAGCGCATCTTCACTTTTTCAGGATATTCGTAGGCAAATTTTTCTGCAGGATTGGTCGCATCTTTAGGAATATCGACAACCACAGGACCCGGACGGCCTGAAGATGCAATATAGAATGCTTTTTTAATAATCGCAGGAATTTCGCTGGCGTGACGCACTTGGAAACTGTGTTTTACGATTGGACGAGAAATACCCACCATATCGGTTTCCTGGAACGCATCCTCACCGATAAGATGGCTTGCAACCTGACCAGACAAAATCACCATTGGGATTGAGTCCATGTAAGCAGTTGCAATTGGCGTTACGGTATTTGTCGCACCCGGACCTGATGTGACGAGTACCACACCAGTTTTACCTGTCACACGTGAATAAGCATCTGCCATATGACCAGCAGCTTGTTCATGACGTACGAGGTAATGATTGATTCTGTCTTGTTGAAAGAGCGCATCGTAAATATGTAATACTGCGCCGCCTGGATATCCAAAAACATGTTCAACGCCTTCGTCCGCCAATGCGCGAACAAGCATTTCACCACCAGATAAAAGTTCCAACGTGATTCACCCTAATCTTTTTTCACGCACAAATGGAGGGCATTTGTGGTGATTAATTCATTAACTGTGGCTCTGTTATAGCACACAAATTTCATAGTTTTCATAGCAATAAGAAAAAAATCTGACCTGGTTGCTGTTTGAGCAATATGAGGTCTAAAACATGTTGGGATAAACATATTTTGTTGGCTTTGTTCAGCTTCTCGGCTAGAGAAGAAGTCCATTGCTAAAAGGCACTTATTCGAAGGGTGATCGATCTAAGGCATATAAAACTAAAGCAGCATTTTTGTGGTTTCGAGTATTAAAGTCAAGTTTAAAAATTAGCTTTTTATGCATTATTTTTGAATTATTCACTTTTTATTCACCCGTTTTGCATCTAGCTGTTCACACAATAATCACACATATTAAAAATATTATTATATTTCAATAAAATAACAAATATTTTTCATAAAAAATAAATATAAAAATCATAATAAAAAAGAATGAATATTTATTTTACTGAAAAATGTTTTTATCAATTTAAATCTATTTCCTATACTCTGATTTTGTATCTTGATACATTTTTATATTCAAAGAATGATCCACTAGGTGATCAAAGAAAATTTTTTCTGATTTAATTAACCATCAAATAGTACGATTGCCTAAATACAATTCATTTATCTGCATTTTGGGACAGTTTATCTTTTTTCTCTGCAAAACGATCCAGATCATATAAAATACTGACGCAATCAGGAGTTCTATTTCTCCCTCACTCTATCCAACTGATTATGACAATAAGGACTTGATTATTATGGCATCATCTTTCATCAAAATTGGATTCATGGCTGTATGCTTTAGCTTCAGTCTAAGTTCAACCACGAGTTTTGCTAAAGAATATTACAAATGGGTGGATGCCAAAGGGTCTACACATTACACCACCACCCCACCACCAAAATCTGCAAAGAAGAAAGGTAAAGTGGATACTTATGGCACGACGGGTTCTTCTAGCCATGCGACTCAAGAAAATAATAATGCTACGAAAGAAGCCAAGAATACTGCCCAAGAAAACAAGCCAGTGAATTCAACAATTCCTGTAATTCCAGAAGGCAGCATTCCTGCAACACCTAAAGTCCAGTAATCTTATAGTGTGACCAGGAGTGATTACGAGCTGGGTAATCACTCTCTCTATAGACTAAAAAATCATAAAGATGAAAAGAGCGGCAACACAACCCTAAGAAAACAAGAAAACAAGAAAACAAGAAAACAAGAAAACAAGAAAACAAGAAAACAAGAAAACAACTTACACGAGTATGTTAGATACTCTAACAAAAACCAGATATCCACACCTCAAGAAAAGTGGCTTATAAAAAAACAAAGAGAAACTCGCGAATTCAAAAGCATCACATCATTAAATGATATTTCCAAAAGTTCCATTTCTAATGACCAGAAAGATAAAATCCTAATCTGGAAACTGACATTGCATAGCAATTTGCGCTATGCTGTGCAACAAACTTTTTAACCATTGTTCTTATATACGTTTATGACTACTCACATTGACCCTGAATATCAAGCCAGTGCGATTGAACCTACCGTCCAACAAGACTGGGAAACTCGCAAAGCCTTTAAAGTTGCCGATACCGTAGAAGGTCCACGTCGTTATATCCTCTCGATGTTCCCTTACCCAAGTGGCAAACTGCATATGGGTCATGTGCGTAACTATACCATTGGCGATGTAATCAGCCGTTTTCACCGTCTAAAAGGTGAAACCGTACTACAACCGATGGGCTGGGATGCTTTCGGTCTTCCTGCTGAAAATGCTGCAATTGCACATCAAGTTGCACCGGCAAAATGGACCTTTGAAAACATCGATTACATGCGTAATCAGTTAAAAAAATTAGGGCTTTCAGTCGATTGGGATCGTGAATTCGCGACCTGTACACCTGAGTATTATCACTGGGAACAATGGTTATTTGTTCAGCTGTATAAAAAAGGCCTGATCTACCGCAAGCTTTCAACCGTAAACTGGGATCCGGTTGACCAAACCGTATTGGCTAATGAACAGGTTGAAAATGGTCGCGGCTGGCGTTCAGGTGCATTGGTTGAAAAACGTGATATTCCAATGTACTACTTCCGCATTACCGACTATGCGCAAGAATTATTAGACGACCTGGATACCCTGAAAGACGGCTGGCCTCAACAAGTGTTGACCATGCAACGTAACTGGATTGGTCGTTCACAAGGGATGGAGATCACCTTCCCTTCAGCAAACCCTGAAGTATATGCCGATGATTTAACTGTATATACCACTCGTGGTGATACCTTGATGGGTGTGACCTATGTTGCGGTTGCAGCTGAACATCCAATGGCGCTTAAAGCTGCTGAAACAAATCCTGAATTGGCTGCTTTCATTGAAGAATGCCGTATGGGTTCTGTTGCAGAAGCAGACCTTGCTACTGCTGAAAAGAAAGGTATGGCAACAGGTCTTTCTGTTAAGCATCCGGTAACAGGTGAAGCTGTTCCGGTTTGGATCGCTAACTATGTATTGATGTCATACGGTTCAGGCGCGGTGATGGCTGTTCCATCACACGATGAACGTGACTTCGAATTTGCCAATAAATATGGTTTAACCATCAAGCAAGTGATTGATGCCAAAGGTGCAGATGATGCAGACTTTGATTCAACCCAATGGCAGGAATGGTACGGTTCTAAAGAAGGTAAACTGGTGAACTCGGGCGAGTTTGACGGCTTAGACTTCCAGGATGCTTTTGATGCATTTATTGCAAAATTAGAACCACAAGGTCTTGCAAATACCAAAGTTCAGTTCCGCTTACGTGACTGGGGTGTTTCTCGTCAACGTTATTGGGGTTGTCCAATTCCAATGATCAACTGTGAAAAATGTGGTCAGGTACCTGTTCCTGAAGAACAACTTCCAGTGATTCTACCGACTGATGTGGTACCAGATGGTTCTGGTAACCCACTGAATAGAATGCCTGAATTCTATGAGACCAAATGTCCATGCTGTGGCGGCGATGCACGTCGTGAAACAGATACTTTGGACACCTTCGTAGAATCATCTTGGTACTATGCACGTTATGCATCTCCAGATTTTACTGGCGGTATGGTGAAACCGGAAGCTGCTCAAACCTGGCTTCCAGTGAACCAATACATCGGTGGTGTTGAACACGCGATTCTGCATTTACTTTATGCACGCTTCTTCCACAAATTGATGCGTGATGAAGGCGTGGTACAAGGCAATGAACCATTCACCAACTTGCTTACTCAAGGTATGGTGCTTGCAGATACCTTCTATCGTGAAGCGGAATCAGGCAAGAAAACATGGTTTAACCCTGCTGACATCGAGCTTGAAAAAGACGAAAAAGGCCGTGTACTTTCTGCAAAATACACAGGCGACGGTCAAGAAGTTGTGGTTGGCGGTCAGGAAAAAATGTCTAAATCGAAAAACAACGGTATCGACCCGCAAGCCATTATTGACCAATACGGCGCAGATACTGCACGTGTGTTCATGATGTTTGCTGCGCCACCAGATCAATCACTTGAATGGTCTGATGCTGGTGTTGAAGGTGCAAACCGCTTCCTGAAACGCGTATGGCGTTTGGCTGCAGGTTTTCTTGAAAATGGCAATCAAGCATCTGCGATTGATACAGCAAAACTTTCATCTGCTGCACAAGATTTACGTCGTAAAACACACGAAACCATCCAAAAAGTGGGTGATGACATTGAACGTCGTCATTCATTCAACACAGCAATTGCTGCGATGATGGAATTGTTAAATGCCAACAATAAGTTTGAAGCAAAAGATGACAACGATGTTGCGGTTGCACGTGAATCGATTACAACTCTTCTTACTTTACTGGCTCCGTTTGCACCACACTTAAGCCAAACTTTATTGGCTCAGTTTGGTATCGAGTTAACGACTGCTGTATTCCCACAAGTGGATGAATCTGCATTAACCCGTAATACACAAACCATCGTGGTCCAAGTCAACGGTAAGCTTCGTGGCAAGTTAGAAGTCTCTGTAGATGCCTCTAAAGATGACATCTTGGCGCAAGCAAAAGCATTGCCAGAAGTTCAACAATTCTTGACGGGTCCTACCAAGAAAGAAATTGTGGTACCGAACAAGTTAGTGAACTTGGTGGTTTAATATCTTTATAGCTCCTTCTCTTACGCCATATATGGCTCAGGGAGAAGGTTGGGATGAGGGTTATTCACAAATAGACCTCTCCCTAACCCTCTCCTTTAAGGAGAGGGAATTTAAGGATTACAACAATTCCCAAACAAAGCCCGTTGTCAATCAACGGGCTTTGCACATACAATCACTAAATATTTTAAATCTTCCTTTTTTGCTTTGAAGAACAATACAGAGGACAACGCATGCATTTGGGCAAACGTTTAGCAGCAATTGTTTTAACTTGTGGTCTAAGTGCAGGCTTAGTGGGTTGTGGCTTCCATTTAAAAGGCACCAGCCCGTCAACTGCTCCTGTGGCTTATTCAAAAATGAAATTAGCATTGCCGAATAATGCAGGACAATTGCATGAAAAACTTGCGATTTATTTAAGTGCAACAGGTATTCAGCTTAGCAACAGTCCTGATGCCTATGTGTTGCGTGTACTGGATTACACCCCACAACGTCATGAATTGAATGGCAAACTAGTCGAAACCCTGCTTCGTTTAACCGTGACTTTCCGTATTGAAGATACACAAGGTAATCCGGTCACTGAACCACGTACCATTACAGCTTCACGCAGCTATCAATATGATGTGGCCACAGTCAACACGGATGACCAGGAACAGAAATACCTCAATCAAGTGATTGTTGATGATGTGGCACAACAAATTGTGCGTCAGATTTCATCCAACCGTTTACCCAAAGTCGTGACCAAACCAGTGGCATCAACCACCCAACCTTAAATATAGAAAATAGCGCTATGAAACTTGACTATACCCAAGCCCTAAAACGTGTTGATGAAGCTCGCGGTGCCTGGATTATGTATGGTCAGGAACCTTTGCTCGAACAGAATTTACTCGATGCTTTTCGTCAAAGTTGGCAAGAACAGGAAATTGAACGTCAGCGTTACGATATTAGCAATGTCAGTGACTGGAAAAATGTCTTCAATGCTTTAAATAGCCTGTCCTTATTTTCCACTCAACTTGCTATTGAAGTACATGGCAATATCAAGCCCGATGCCAACGGCATCAAGCAACTGAAAAGCTATATCCAGCATAATGAGCAAAACCTGCTTTTGGTGGTGATGCCCAAACAGGACAGCAGCAGTTTAAAATCAAGTTTCTTTCAGGTCATTGATGCTAACGGTGTCACTGTGCCACTCACCGCCAATTATCCGCAAGACCGCCAGCGAATTTTAAGCATTGAAGCAGAAAAGCTCGGCATTAAACTGGCGAATGATGCCTGGGCCTGGCTGGAACAACATCATGAGCACAATCTACTGGCAGCCAAAAATAGTTTAATGCGCGTCAGCGATACTTTTGCAGATGTAGATGTGATTCAGATTGATCATTTGTATTCATGTTTACAGGACCAGTCACGCTACACCACTTATGATTTAAATGATGCTTTGCTTGCAGGCAATCTGGCTCAGGCGATTAAAATTTTCCAATATCTGATTGCTTCAGGCGAACCGATGAGCCTGATCTTATGGAGCATCAGTAAAGAAATGCGTTTACTGATGCAACTGTTTGAACAGCCGCAAAATGCCTTGCAACTGGGGATCTGGAAAAACAAAGTCAGTGCATATCAACAAGCATTGAGAAGACTGAATCCCAACAATTTTCTGATTTGGCCTTCTCTGTTGTTACGTATTGATGCATCCATTAAAGGTTTGAGCAAAGAAAACCCTGAACATCTGGTCTTGCAAGCCATTAGCAGCATGTGTGGTCAAACCTTATTTGGATCAAATGCTTAGCTAAAAAACCGTGAAAACCAGCTTTTACCTTTCTTTTGTTCCTGAGCACGCAGATAGTGCAGCATATTGTCACGCACTGCATCTACATAATCCTGATCATCATGCTGGATATGATTAATCAACCACTTTGACAATAATCGATATAAATCATTTTCAACCGATTCACCTTTGTCAAATTTTTGACGATAATCATTCAGCCGTTTAACAAATAACTCATGTATGCCTCTATGAGAAGGCAAATACTGATAATGCACTTGCTCAAGCAGGTTTTCTTCAAAGCTAAAATGCGATTGGGTATAGTCAATTAAATCATCCAGAACTTCTTTAATCTGGTTGCGATCCCCACTCCCTCTGATTTTTTCCAGCGCATTAATGTAATCCAATATCTGACGATGCTGATTATCAATCACATCAATCCCAATATTATAAGTTTCATTCCATTCCATCACTTACCCCTTACAATTTTCCATATTAAAGTCATGATTTTTTTCACATAATTATGGGGATTAATGCTCTTATTATTAAACCCATAATTATTTTATGGATTTAATACTACAAACTTTTTTTACTTAAATCTAGAGATAAAACAAAGATTTTTAAAATTATGTGTACCAGTTTGAAACTCAAGGCGGTAAGATAAAAAACAAATGGAAATGCCGAACATGAAAAATTATTCAAATAAAAATTATGAAATAAATCCAGTATCATTCGACTAAAATCTAATAGGCTATCGGTGCCTGAGATCAGTTGGTGAACATGCTTTCTCGCAGCAGTGTTTCTGTAAAAATCAACAATCAGGCTGAAAATCACGTTTTAGAAATTTGATGGAATCGAAATTTAATAAAATGCCTATCCTTTATGAATCATGCTAAAAAAGTTCATTAAAAATAACTTCACAATCTCTTTAGTGGCTTTTACAAGAGAACCCCAAATAGAAAATAATTCTCATTTGTTTTTAAAAAGTTCACGTTTTATCCTTATTTAGCTTTTATAATTGGTCTAATTTTCCTCATTTATCAGCGCACTATGCCAAAAATAAAGCCTTCTAAAATCATTGTTGCCATAGTCTGCATCCTTGCCATTGCAGTCACAGCCTGGTTCTTTTTAAAATCCAAAGAGCAACCGCCGCAATACATTACCAGTGAAGTCACTCGTGGCGATATTGAAGACTCGGTACTTGCAACCGGTGTACTTGAAGCCACCAAAATGGTCAGCGTCGGTGCGCAGGTATCCGGTCAGGTGAAAAAAATGTATGTACAATTGGGAGACCAGGTGAAACAGGGTCAACTGATTGCACAAATTGATTCGATCCGTCAGGAAAATGATCTTAAAACGGCTGAAGCGAGCATTAAAAATCAACAGGCTCAACTGGCAGTCAAACAAGCGAACTTGGCAAAAGTTCAAGCTGAATATCAACGCCAGCAAGCCATGTATGCACAAGATGCAACTTCACGTGCTGAACTCGAGTCAGCATTGGCCAGCTATAAAACAGCACAAGCTGACATTTTGGCCATTAATGCCCAGATTGAACAATCTCGCTTAACTCTGGCAACAGCGAAAGAAGACTTGGGCTACACACGGATTGTTGCGCCTATGGATGGCACCATTGTGGCGATTGTGACTGAAGAAGGTCAAACCGTAAACGCCAACCAAAGCGCACCGACCATTGTCAAACTGGCCAAGCTCGACAACATGACCATTAAGGCTGAAATTTCAGAAGCTGATGTGATGAAAGTTGAAGAAGGTCAGACTGTTTATTTCACCACTTTGGGCAATAGCGACAAAAAACATTATGCAAAACTGCGCCAGGTAGAACCGGCACCGAATTCAATCAATACTGAAAGCAACAACTCTTCGACTTCATCATCAAGTACAGCGGTTTACTACAACGCCTTGTTTGATGTACCCAATGAAGATGGCAAATTGCGTATTGATATGACTGCACAGGTTTATATTGTCTTGGCTGAAGCAAAAAATGTATTAACTGTCCCCGCAGCAGCCTTACAAAGCTCAAATCGCCCGCAAGGCAAACGTGGTGATCGTAATGCAGACCAAGCGAAAGAACAAAAGCCAGTCGATGCCGATCAGGCTAAGACTGAACGTCCAAAACGCTTGCAACTGTCTGCGGAAGAAAAATCACTGATTGAACAAGGCAAGGCTTCCATGTCGATGGTTCGTGTAGTTCAGGCAGATGGTACGGCCAAACCGCAACCTGTCTTGGTCGGCTTGAACAACCGTGTCACTGCTCAAGTGATTAAAGGCTTAAAGCCAGGTGACAAAGTGGTGATTGCAGATGCTTCAGATACATCAAATGATGCTGCCAAACGCAGTAACCGTGTAGGTGGTGGTGCCGGTCCAGTGAGAATGTAATGATGAGTCAAGATCAACAGCCTTTGCTCAAGGTCACAGATCTGACTCGTGAATTCCCCGCTGGGGAAAGCACCATTCAGATTTTAAAGGGCATTAATCTTGAGATTTACCCGGGAGAACTGGTCGCCATTGTCGGGCAGTCCGGTTCGGGTAAATCCACCCTGATGAATATTTTGGGATGTCTGGATCAGCCGACTTCTGGGAGCTATCAGGTTAAAGGGCGTGAAACACGTCAATTAGAACCGGATGAACTAGCACAACTGCGCCGTGAATATTTCGGTTTTATTTTCCAGCGTTATCACCTGCTGGGTGATTTAAGCGCTGCGGGCAACGTTGAAGTTCCAGCCATTTATGCAGGTGTCGATGCCTCTGCGCGTCAGCAACGTTCAACCCAGTTGCTTTCGGACTTGGGGCTGGCTGAAAAAACCCAGAACCGTCCCAGTCAGCTTTCGGGTGGTCAGCAGCAGCGTGTATCGATTGCCCGTGCCTTGATGAACGGTGGTGATGTGATTCTGGCCGATGAACCGACCGGTGCACTGGATAAAAACAGTGGTATTGAAGTGATGCGTATTTTACGTGAACTAAATGCCAAAGGTCATACCATCATCCTTGTTACCCACGATCATAATGTGGCGAAAAATGCCTCGCGCATTATTGAAATCAGTGACGGGAATATTATTTCGGATCAGGCCAATGTGCCTGAAAATGATGGCGAAGTGCTGGAAAAACAGCAGCTAGAAGCGACACCGCAAAAGAAAACGCCTTCTTGGCGCTCTGCTGCCGACCGACTAGGCGAAGCCTTCCACATGGCACTTCTAGCCATGAATGCACACCGGATGCGGACCTTCCTGACCATGCTCGGGATTATTATCGGTATCGCTTCTGTTGTATCGGTAGTAGCACTGGGGAATGGTTCTCAGAAACAGATTCTGGAAAATATCAGTAGTCTGGGTACCAATACTATTACCGTTTATCAGGGTCGTGGTTTTGGTGACAACTCAAAAACATCTCAGGCCAAAACTCTGGTTCCTGCCGATGCTGAAGCCTTGGCTGAACAACCCTATGTCGATGGGGTCAGTCCTTCAGTCAATAGCAGCGTCACTGCCCGTTTTAAAGATACCGAAGCTTCTGCCACAGTGAATGGTGTCAGTGAAGACTTCTTTTATGTGAAAGGTATGAACTTTGCCTCAGGGCAGCCTTTTGACAAAGAAGGTGTTACTGAACGTGCCCAAGATGTGGTGATTGATGACAATACCAAAAAGACATTTTTTAGTGATGGTACCGATCCTGTCGGTCAGGTCATTTTATTGGGCAGTGTGCCGAGTCGTATTATTGGCGTGGTTGAAGCACAAAAATCAATGATGGGGAATTCAGACAGCCTGAATGTTTATCTGCCCTACTCCACTGTGATGAGCCGCATGTTAGGTCAGGCCAATGTGCGTAGCATCATTGTCCGGGTCAAAGATGAATATCCAAGTGCGGCAGCTGAAAATGCAATTTTGAACCTGTTGGTACAACGTCACGGCGCACAGGATGTATTTACCCAGAATGCAGACAGTATCCGTGAAACCATTCAGCAAACTACCCAAACCATGACTCTACTGGTTTCTGCAATTGCGGTTATTTCCCTGATTGTCGGCGGGATTGGTGTGATGAACATCATGCTGGTATCGGTCACTGAACGAACTCAGGAAATTGGCGTGCGTATGGCTGTGGGTGCCCGTCAAAGTGACATCTTGCAGCAGTTCCTGATTGAAGCCGTACTGGTCTGTATTTTAGGCGGGATCCTGGGTGTGCTTCTATCTTTAGGCATTGGCCAGCTAATTAGCCATTTTGCCAGTGGTACCTTCCAGATGGCCTATTCAACCACTTCGATTATTGCAGCCTTTGTCTGTTCCAGCATGATCGGGATTATCTTTGGCTTTATCCCTGCCCGTAATGCAGCACAGTTAAATCCTGTTGATGCTCTTTCTCGCGAATAAGGATACTGAAAATGCAAATGAATTTTACCAAGCTTATCGCTAGTCTTATTTTAACTGGATCATTGGTGGGTTGTGCTGCGGTGGTTAAAACACCATATGAGCAACCAAGTGTAAATATTCCAAACAATTTCCAAAATAGCAAAGCCATGAACCAGGAGGTGCATGCCGATGTTTATGCCGATCAATGGTGGACCTTGTTTGGAGATGCACATCTGAATCAGCTGGTTAATCAGGTTCTGGCTCAAAATACCGATCTGGCTGTTGCAGGCATTAACTTGCAACAGGCACGTTTACAGGCGGGCTTGGCTCAAAATAAACAGGGACCACGGGTCAGCTCCAGTGTATCGGCCGGACATAGTATTGACCTGAATTCAGGCGATGATGCTTCACGCGGCTTGTCTTTAAGTGGTGGCGTAAGCTATGAACTAGATCTGTTTGGTAAACTGGCACGTCAAACTGAAGCCAGCAAATGGGAAGCGCTTGCCACCGAACAGGACTTGCAAAGTACCGCACAAAGCTTGGTGGCTACGACTGCCAATTTATACTGGCAATTGGGTTATCTGAACGAGCGTTATGCCGTTGCACAGCAAAACCTAGCCAGTACGCAAAAGACTTATGAACTGGTACGCACCCAATATCGTGCTGGAGCGGTTTCAGGTCTGGACCTCACCTCCGCAGAACAATCCGTTCAAAGCCAGAGAGCGAGCTTAAGTCAGATTGAACAGCAGCGTGTGGAAGCACGAACGGCTTTGGCTGTTTTACTCAACATGCCAGTTCAGCAACTGAATATAGCCGAACCGCAGCGCTTACCGCGTATAGCCTTGCCGACTATTGCTGCCGGCTTGCCAGCTGACTTGCTGTCACGTCGTCCGGATTTGCAGGCTTCTGAATTACGCTTACGTAAAACCTTGGCCAACAAAGATGCCACCAAAGCCAGTTATTATCCATCGATCAACTTGACTGGTAATTTAGGCTCTTCCAGTACCTCATTAAGCAACCTGTTGCAGAACCCGGCCTTAACTTTGGGTGCCAGCCTCAGCCTGCCGTTCCTGCAATATAACGACATGAAAAAAGATCTGGCGATCAGTGACCTGGATTATGAAAAAGCCATTGTCCAGTATCGTCAAAGCTTATATCAGGCTTTTGCCGATGTGGAAAATGCCCTGTCTGCGCGTACTGAATTAAACAAACAGGTCGCTTTGCAGGAACGAAATATACAACTTGCCGAGAAAACCGAGCGTTTAACTGAAGTACGCTACCGTAATGGTGCTATCGCGCTTAAAAACCTGCTCGATGCACAGGAAACGACGCGAAATGCCCGTTTGTCTTTGGTACAAACCAAACAGAGCCAATACAATGCCTATGTCACCTTGATGCAGGCTTTGGGTGGCAGTCCAGTCAAACAGTTACCTTAAAGTTAAAGTATAAAAAAAGCCTCTACGGAGGCTTTTTATTTCAGCAGTTTTTAAGGGAAAATTTAAAAACTTGGGCGGTAATATTTATAGGTCAGACCTTTTTCATTATAGACATCATAACTTCTTTGCCTAAAGTCAGACACCCATTGCTTGCCGGTAAATCCGGCAATATGCCCATAAGTATGCTTGCCGGTTCGATCAATAATATAAATATCACCCTCTCTAGGTGCATCAAACTTGGGATTAATTTGTCGATAACCAATTTTCATCAGGGTATTTCCCCAGTCTGCCGCAGCGACGGGGTGACTTTGAAATCTTGCACCCGCCGATTCCAAAGCAAGTCTGATACTTTTGGCACATTTTTGTGAACTGCTGGTTGAAGAAACGGCCTGCAAGAAATCGGTGAATTTACTGATATCAATTCGCTGGCCATTTTGAGCCATCATTTTCTTTTGGGAGTTCGATTGAAAGGAAGGCAATTCTGACGATTTATTGGAATTTTTACCGGATTGGGAACGAATTATGATGTTGGTCTGAACAGGAGCATGAACTTCACTCAAGTTTACATTATGATCATAAGCCATTCTTTACTAAACACTCCTACCCTTGAAACCACGGGCCTTTCACTTATTTCGAAGCCCCAAATACTACTGCTTTAAATAAGATATTTCATGAAAAAAATGTAATAATTTTTATACATATCTCATATTTTAGCCTAACTGACTATTTTTTAATTATTTGGATGCTTAGGAAAGCATAAACTGATTTTCAAAAACCAATAAATCACCCTAAAAAGACCTCCAGACTTGTTCCATCAGCATTACCCACATTTCACCACCTCAAACGAGTCTTGCTTCCCGAGACAAAATCCATCTCCCTGTTAACTTAAAGCTGATCGCCATTCAGATATCTACGGATCAAATTCAGGTTTAGCTGTGACATTACCCTGCATATCGGGTTTTACAATTTTTTTCATACTTATGAACACTTCAGAATTTAAGGCAATATTGTCATAATTAAAATTAAAAGCATTTTAATAAAATATATAAATCAAAATCTTATAAATCAAAATCAAATTATTTCATCAACATTCTCCATGTGATGAGAGCAGTTTCCTCACCTATAAAAAAAGGCTAATATGTGCCACAAGAAATTCACAATATTATGAGAGAGACATGCGTCAATATTTAGACCTTTTACAACACATCCTTGACAACGGTGGCGACAAAGGCGACCGCACAGGTACAGGTACGCGTTCAGTATTCGGTCACCAAATGCGCTTTGATCTTTCTCAGGGTTTTCCTTTATTGACCACCAAAAAAGTTCATTTCCGCTCCATCGTGATTGAACTGTTGTGGTTTTTAAAAGGTGATACCAACGTTAAATATCTGCAAGACAATAAAGTGACTATTTGGGATGAATGGTCAACGGCAGAACAGACGGCGCGTTTTGGCCGTCCTGAAGGCGAATTGGGTCCAGTTTATGGTCATCAATGGCGTAATTTTGGCGCAACTAAAAAAGAAAATGGCTTATATGAGCAAGATGGTTTTGATCAAATCAAATGGCTGATCAACGAAATTAAAACCAATCCCAATTCACGCCGTTTAATCGTGTCGGGCTGGAACCCGAATGAAGCTGGAAATGTTGCCCTGCCACCATGCCATACCTTGTTCCAGTTTTTTGTACAGGACGGCAAACTGTCTTGCCAGCTCTATCAACGCAGTGCAGATGTGTTCCTAGGCGTTCCATTTAATATTGCCAGCTATGCCCTGCTTACGCACATGATTGCGCAAGTATGCGGTTTGGGCGTAGGTGACTTTGTCTGGACTGGTGGTGATACCCATTTATATGCCAACCACTTTGAACAAGCTCAATTACAACTCAGCCGTGAGCCAATGCAACTTTGCCAATTGAAATTGAATCCTGAAGTGAAAAGCATCTTCGATTTTAAATTTGAAGATATCGAAATTGTTGGCTATGAATCGCATCCCGGCATTAAAGCACCTGTAGCAGTTTAATTTCTAAAATCCCCCTTTAATTCCCTCTTTTACCAAGGGGGGAAAACTTATCTGAGTATAAAAAATACAGGGAAAAATTTATGAGCTTCCAAAATTTAGAAGTTGTGCATGTCGTGGCCATGGATCAACAGCGCTGCATTGGCAAAAACAATGACTTGCCTTGGCACATTTCAGCTGACTTAAAGCACTTTAAAGAAATTACCCAAGGCGGTGTGGTGGTCATGGGACGTAAGACCTTAGAGTCTATGGGTCGCACTTTGCCAAAACGGGTCAACTGGGTCATTACCCGAGACACCGACTGGTCATTTGAAGGCACCAAAGTGGCCTACTCGATTGAAGATGCCTTGGCTCAAGCGGTTGCTGATGTCAAAGCATCAGAAAAACCTGATGCGATCTTTGTGATTGGTGGTGGCGAGATCTTTAAACAGACCATGAACATTGCCGACCGTCTGGAACTGACCCATGTTGAACTGGATGTTCAAGGTGATGCCTACTATCCGGAAATTCCAGCTGAATTTAAAAAGGTTGCCTCAGAACAACATATTGACGACAAAACCGGGATTGCTTTTGAGTTCGCAACATACCGAAAATAAAGGCAATAATTATTTATAACAGTCAAATATGCATCATATTGGAAAAAGCGGATTCATTGCTGCCTTGGGCATGGGTCTGCTGCATGGCCTGTTCGGTCTTTTCGTTATTGTGTCCTCTATTTGGCTGTGCCTGGCGTTATGGTTTCAGGAACCCTTTGGCGGGTTTGCAGCCCGCGCACTAATCGGCATCTGGATCGCTTTTGCCTTAAGCATTCTCGGCCTTTATATCACCCAATATGTCTTGAACCGTCAGACTGATGTCCTGATTTATGTTCTATTTTTTCTTATCGGCTTATTCTGGTATTTTGGCCTGGAAGCCAAGCAAGATCGCGACTGGAATCCGGAAGTTGCCCAAGTACTGTCTTATGAACAACAGGGCAATCTGGTCACGCTGCACAATGTGCGTCATTTTAACTGGCATGCAGATGGCAGTTATGATGAGCGTTGGGAAACCCGTCAGTTTGATTTAAATCAAATCACCGGTGTAAATATTATTACTTCCTACTGGATGGGCCCCCGCATCGCCCATACCTTGGTTAGTTTTGATTTTGCCAACAGCCAGCCACTGACTTTTTCTATTGAAATTCGCAAACAGAAAAATGAAGAATTTTCTACTTATGGCGGTTTTTTCAGAAAATATGAACTCAGTCTGATTGCAGCAGATGAAAAGGACCTGATTTATACTCGCAGCAATATTCGTGGTGAACACGTTTATTTCTTTCCGGTCAATATGTCGAAAAACGAAATACGGGCCCTGTTTGAAGAATATCTGCGTAAGGCCGATGAATTAAAACATCAGCCAAAATGGTATAACAGCCTGACCAGCAACTGTACCACGCTGGTGTTTGATATGGTTCAGGCGATATCCCAAAGACCTTTCCCGACAGATTATCGCCTGCTGGCTTCAGGATATTTACCCAATTACCTCTATGATTTGAATGCCATTTCACATGGTTTTACACTGAAACAGTGGTATGAGATGGCCTACATTAACCCGCGTGTCAGCAAGCTAAAGAATATCTCCAGTACGCAATATTCACGCCTGATTCGCCAAGGCCTCCCCAAGTCAGCGCCCTAAAAATTATGATAATTAAAAATGTAAAAATATATAAAACATAGATTTATCCCTAGTTAAATGACCATTTTTTTGTTTATATAGATCAGGTGAAACCAAGAATGAGAATTCCAACATGTTAAAAAAAATGTTTGCTGTTGGCATACTGGGCACTGCGATTGCTGTAAGCGGTTGTCAAACTACACCCAATGCTGCATCTAATATTGAGGCTGCAAACCTGGTGCAACTGCAAAATCGGACCTGGATTGCCACCTATATTGGCAATACTGAAATCAAAACAGCACCGACTGCACATAATATTCCAAGTTTACAGTTTGATGCTGCCACCAAACGGGTTAGCGGTGCTGATGGTTGCAATCGCATTATGGGCAGCTATGAAGCGGGTCGAGATACTTTGACACTCAGTCAAATGGCAGGCACCAAGATGGCCTGTTTAGACCGCAACAATGTATCCCAACAATTCAATGAAGCTTTAACGAAAGTGGCAAACTATCAGGTATTTGGAAAAACGCTTAAACTGCTGGATCGTCATGGCAATATGGTGCTGCAATTTACCAGCCCGGTGCAACCACGTTAATTGCCTAAATAAAAGCCTGAGACCTCAGGCTTTTATGTTTAAAATGTATAAATTCATTGTCGCTTCATAGAAAGCCCCTATATTAAAAATAATAAACAAATACAGGATAAGATCATGCAACAAGCTTTATTGGGTGGTGGATGTTTTTGGTGTGTCGAAGCCGTTTTTTTACAGCTGAAAGGTGTGGAAAAAGTGGTCAGTGGTTATGCTGGCGGCCATACTGAACATCCCAGTTATGATGATATTTGCCGTGGCGATACCAACCATGCCGAAGTCATTCTGATTGATTATGATGAAACGCAAATTAGCTTTGCTCAGCTTTTGGATGTATTTTTTACCACTCATGATCCAACCACTTTAAACCGTCAAGGCAATGACATCGGTACTCAATATCGCTCAGTGATTTATTATCTGAATGCTGAACAGCAACAGCAGGCAGAGCAAACTATTGAGCATTTAAAAGCGCAAGGTCTAAATATTGTGACCGAACTGAGTCCTGCACCGAAGTTCTACCCGGCAGAAGAATATCATCAGAATTTCTTTGCCCGCAATCCAGCTCAAGGCTACTGCAATTTCGCCATTCCACCGAAATTAATGAAATTGCGCAGCAAGTTTCAGGACTTTCTGAAATCTGAATAGTTTAGTCCTGCCAATCTCAGAAATAAAAAAGCGACCTTAACGGTCGCTTTTTTAAAGGTTCAGATTAGTTATCAGTCGCAAAAGCAATATCGCTGAGCCCGGCTTCGCTCGCACGGGACATCACTTGAGCAACAGTATCATAACGTGATTCTTTATCTGCTTTCAGAACAATGGTCGGCTGACGCTCTTCCTGACCAGCTTCGTTAAATTTTGTCTGTAATTCATCAAGCGTGAGTACTTTGCCATTCCAGGCAACATCTCCACTTGCATTAATACTGATGGTCACATTTTTAGGTGGCAAATCAATAATATCTGCCGTTGTTTTTGGCAAGGTTAATGGAATTGATGGGTTAGCAACGGTTGCTGTCACCAGGAAGATGATCATCAATACCAACATAATATCGATCAGGGGAATGAGGTTCATCTCATTCATACCTACATCGTTGTCTTCGCCCAATTGAAAGCCCATTAAGCTTGACCTCCAACCAAATTGTTTGCTGTTGCTTTAGTCGCTACTTGAGCTGCACTGTCCTGTTGCAACATGGTATCAATCAACAAGCTGTGTGCCTGGTCTTGTAACTCATGCGATAAACCACGGTTAACACGCGTACAAATATTATAGGCCAGTACTGCAGGAATCGCCACGGCCAAACCTAAACCGGTCATGATCAAGGCTTCACCCACTGGGGTCGCCACTTGAGCCAAACCGGCCTGACCACTTTTACCTACCGCAACCAGCGCGTGGAAAATACCCCAAACCGTACCAAACAAACCCACAAACGGTGCCAGTGAAGCAATCGTACCAAGCACTGCCACACCTTTTTCAGCATTGGCTTTTTCAGCTGAAATTTGACGCAATAACGCCTGTTCTGCCACAGCCTTACGTTGTTCAAAATTCAAAGGGGCAAATTTTGCTTTTAACTTGCTTAACGCTTGGGAAAGTTGAGCATAAGCTTGTTGCTTCAGTTGGCGAGTCCCCATTATACGTAAAACGAAGATGGTCCATGTCGCAATCGACATTGCCAATAACACGAAATACAGTGTTTTACTCACTGCATCAGCATGTTGCCAATAAACTGAAAAGTTCATACTCGAACTCCTAATAAATGTTAGCCGCGTGGATTCACTGTCAATTCTAATGGGAGGTTAGCCTTGATTGGATAAGCCACACCATTTTCTTTGTACGGTTTGAATTTGGAACTACGCACTGAGCGTAAAATCTTTTCATCTAAAGCAGGAACACCCGTCGAACGCACCATACGCGCTGAGGTAATCACCCCTTTTTCATTCGCTTCAATATACACCATGGCAGTACGCGTTTGACCTTCCAAGTCGCTATTGCTGTAAGACGGTTTAGGCGAACGGCTCCATTGCACTCCAGAACCACCAATAGAAACATTTTTTGGTGATGGCGGCGCAGGCGGTGCTACCGGTGCTGGTGCAGGCGGTGTCACCGGAGCAGGTTTAACCACTTTGGTTTCAGAAATCGTGGTGGTCACTGTAGGTTTAGGTGGTGCTTCCACCGGTTTGATCACGGGTTTTGGTGTTTCTGCTTTTTTAACTTGTTGAACCTTTTCAACCTTTTTCGGTGGTGGTGAAAGTTGTTTTTTGACAATTTCAACTTTTTTCACTTCTTTAGGCTTTGGCTGCTCTTTTTTTGGTTCAGCTTTTGGCTTAGGCGGTAATGGTTTTGGAGGTTCTTGAATTTTTACAAACCGAACCTTTAACGGTTCTTTTTCAATCGGTTTCAGTTCAGGGGTTTTCATTTGCCCCACCGCCCACAACACGCCCATGTGACCGACCACAACGGCGATAAGCGCTGTGATAATTTTCTTTTTCATCGGATTGGGAGTTTGCATATTTAGAGCGGGAGATTGACTCATTAAAATCAGTTACCTAATTAAAGCGATTGTAGATCAATTAAGATTTCAGCAATCAAGCTCATCGGTTAGTACAATTAAAGCACCGCAATAATAAATGAGAAGTGTTTTCATTTGCAACTATTAAATCGTAAGTTTTGATGAGTTTTTTTAATCAATAAAACAAGAAAGGCATACTTTAAGTATGCCTTTCTTTAAAAATTAGTCAATGTTGTTTTATTGGAAGACTACGGTTTTATTGCCATCGACAATAATACGATCTTCCAGATGCCATTTTACTGCACGGGCCAAAACATTTCGTTCCACATCTTGTCCCAGTTCACGCAACTGTTCAACGGTAAAATCATGATTTACACGTTCTACATCCTGTTCAATGATCGGGCCCTGATCCAGGTCAGCAGTCACATAATGCGCTGTTGCACCAATCAGTTTCACCCCTTTTTCATAGGCCTGTTTATACGGGTTTGCACCGACAAACGCTGGCAAGAAGGAATGGTGGATGTTGATAATTTTCATTTCCCACTTTTGCACGAACTCTTCGTCCAAAATCTGCATATAACGCGCGAGGATCAGTAAATCGTTACCCTGCATGATTTCATCAATCTTGCTATAGGCTTCACGTTTGTTTTCTTTATTGACTGGAACAACTTCAAAGGGAATACCGAAGTTTTCTACGGCTTCACGCAAGGTTTCATGGTTGGATACCACTTTGGTGATTTCGCATGGTAAACCGCCACGTGCATGACGCCATAACAGTTCTAGCAAGGCGTGATCCACTTTAGAAACCAGAATACCCACTTTTTTCACATCACTAACCAGTGCCAGACGCCAGTGCATGTCGTAGCGCTCGGCAACATTGGTTGCAAAAGTCTGGGGCAGATTTTCTTTACGGCTTTGCAGATTGTCCAGTTCAAACTCAACACGCATGAAATAACGCCCGCCCTGAGCTTCAGTTGCGTATTGATCAAGTGCGGTAATATTTGCTCCCTGATGATACAAAAAGCTCGAAACAGCTTGCACGATACCTGGCTTATCTTCACAAGTAATCAGTAAACGTGCTGTGTTAGCAGTGGACATATTCATGTTGGTTAATATCACTAATCAGTTAAATTGAAAAACAAGCCGAGTATTCTAACGCTTTTTTCATGCTTTCTAAATAGGCTAGCCCGCATCGTGTTTTTTACTGGACGATAAACTTTCAAAAAGCTCTGACGGACCCAGTGTTTCGAGTAAATGTTCATAGGTTTGACGGCTTTCACCACGTAAGTAAGCCCCTTCCAGAAACACCATTTGACGCAATGCCTGCCACACCCACTTTTCTTCCAGATGGTTCGAATCGGTAATATGACCTGACATGTACAGGAAGTTGGTCCAGTTGGTCAAAACAATCCACAAGTTGATAATCAAGGCTTCAATTTCTGAATCCGTCATTTCCATTAAGCCTGCATTCACAAAGGCCTTATAGATTTTTTGCCCCTGCTGCATCACCTGACCGGCAAAGCGTGGATACATTTTTCGAAAATCTTCATTATTTTCAACTAAATGATAAACATCACGATGTAAAAAGCGATAGGCCCAAAGCTGACTGCTCAGCACCTGGAAATAGCGAATTTTATCGTTGGCATCGAGCGAACGATCATCAGGCAATGCCAGCATCTCCAAAGTTTCGCTTTGGTACTGTTCCATCAACTCTTTGATGATTTCGTTTTTATTACGAAAATGGTAATACAAATTACCCGGACTCATATTCAGCTCAGCTGCAATATGATTGGTTGTTACTGAACGCTCACCGCGCTCATTAAATAACTGTAAGCTGAGCTGTAAAATACGTTCTTTGGTTTTCACCGTTTTGGAGTGAGACATCCTAAAGTAACCATTCATTCAATAGGTTAGCGAGCTAACACATAAAGTAACTTGACTATTTAGAGCTTTTACTCTAAAAATTAAATTAATCGCTTTTTATTTAATGGTAGCAGGTCATGAACAGTCAAACAAAAACAACTTCAATGACACCACATTCGTTTAATATTCAGCACTTACACGACGTGCTAGAACAGCAAAAGCACGCTTATCTACGTCATTCTTTTCCATCGGCAAAAGAGCGTATCGATCGTTTAGCGCGTCTCAAGCGTATCTTAGTTAAATATCAAGATCAATTTGCTGAAGCAATTAATCAAGACTATGGTAACCGTTCTGTGGGCGAAACCAAAATCGGGGAACTACTCACCTGTCTTGAACAGATTAAATATTATAGCAAGCATTTAACCGGTTGGATGAAACCTTCCAAACGCCATATTGGAATTATCCATCAGCCGGCAAAAGCCTGGGTTCAATATCAACCCCTAGGCGTGATCGGGATTATTGCCCCATGGAACTATCCATTATTATTGTCGGTTGGTCCACTGATTTGTGCAATCGCGGCCGGCAACCATGCCATGATCAAAATTTCCAGTGCTTCAAGCCATTTTGGTCGTGCCCTGGAAAAAGCCTTAGGCGAGGCATTTCCGACTGAACTTGTTGCCGTCATCAATGGCGGTGGACCAGTTTCCGATGCCTTTAGCCATTTAGCCTTTGATAAAATTATTTTTACCGGCTCAACCGAAATCGGTAAAACAGTAATGGCGGCTGCCTCAGAAAACCTGGTGCCGGTGATTTTAGAGCTGGGTGGCAAATCTCCAGTACTGGTTCACCCTTCTATTGAATTAGAAGATGTTGCACAGCGTCTGGCTGCGGGTAAACTCTGGAATTCAGGTCAAACCTGTGTAGCTCCAGATTATATGTTCCTGCCTAAAGGTAAAACTGCTGAGTTTATTGAGCACTATAAGGCCTGTATTGACGAGATGTATCCGAGTATTGAGTACAATCAGGATTACACCTCCATTATTAATGACAAACAATACAACCGTCTGCAAGGCTATCTGGCAGATGCCCGTACTCAAGGTGCTAAAATTATTGAATTAAATCCGGCACATGAAGATTTAAGCAAAGTCCGGAAAATTGCGCCAACCGTTGTGACCGGTGTCACCACGGAAATGCGGATTATGAAAGAGGAAATTTTTGGCCCGATCCTTCCTATTCTAGAATATGATCAAATTGACGATGTGATTGACTTTATTAATAGCCGTCCGCGTCCACTTGCATTATACTATTTCGACTTTGATCAGGCGCGTGCTGACTATGTCGCACAGCATACTCATTCAGGGCATTTCGGGCAGAATATGGTATTGACCCATGTGGCACAGGATGACTTACCTTTTGGTGGGATCGGTGCTTCAGGTATGGGGAAATATCATGGTCCAGAAGGATTCTTCAGTTTGTCGCATGAACGGTCAGTGATGTCTAAGCCAAAGCTCTATAGCTTAAAATTCATTCTCCCACCGTTTAATAAGCCAATTCACAAACTGATTTCCAAGACCCTTCTTCGATAACTGATCAAGGCATGATCTATCACACCTGATCATGCCGCGTTTTTCTTAAATTCGCTTGTCTTTTAAGCGTATTTTTGGTATAAAACGCCCCTTGAATGATTTCATCCGTTTACTTTTAATGACTAGCCGCACAATCGGTGCTGTCTAGCAATGGAGTTCACCATGTCTAAGGTTTGCCAAGTTACCGGCAAGCGTCCAGTCGTTGGCAACAACGTCTCGCACGCCAATAACAAAACCAAACGCCGGTTCGAGCCGAACCTGCATCACCACCGTTTCTGGTTAGAAAGCGAAAAACGTTTCGTACGTCTTCGTTTAACCACTAAGGGTATGCGTATTATCGACAAATTGGGCATTGAAAAGGTTGTTGCTGATCTTCGTGCTCAAGGTCAAAAGATCTAAGGAGTCAGTACAATGCGTGATAAAATTCGCCTAGTTTCTTCAGCTGGTACAGGTTATTTCTATACTACGACTAAGAACAAACGTACTATGCCGGAAAAAATGGAAATCAAAAAATTTGATCCAAAAATCCGTCAACACGTAATCTTCAAAGAAGCTAAAATTAAATAATTTTGACTTCTTAAAAAAGCGGCCCTCTGGGTCGTGTTTTTTTTT
>NZ_JBIQOB010000022.1:0-56524 GCF_044130285.1 Acinetobacter sp. BSP-28 | reverse complement strand
CATTTTCCCAATGTTATCAGCTCTTCCAGGGCGAAAACTATCCCCAATTGCTGTGGATGAAATTTAGGCTATTTTGTACGCCCTAGCTTACGTGAATCTCGGCCCTTTGCGGCTACCTGGAACAGTGGAATTTTCCTATGATGGAGACATAGAGAGCAGGATGCTCCAAATAACAAGAATAAGAAAATCGCACACGGATCGGCAGGTACGACGGGAGTTATACCAAGCGAACCCAATATGAAAAACCCTGGTAGGATGCCGGGGTTTTTTATTATCTAATTTTTTAAATCAGTGTTGGATGAGCATCCAGAATGTGGATCAGCGTTGCTGCTGGATCAGTTAGATAGCGACGGCCTTGTTCCCAGTTTTGCAAGGTTCTGGTACTGATATGCAAACGTGCAGCAAATTCAGCCTGTGTTATTATTACTCGCGACTAAAAGCATATAAAAAACAAAAAATCCTCCCAAGAATAGGAGGATTTTTTTATTGTCTGTGTCGATTAATTCTAATTAAAATTATACAAATACAGTTTATTACTTAATTTCGAGGTGTTTGATTAAGCGTTCCAAATCATCAGCAGAAAGTTGTCCAATGTACGTTAGTTGGGTTTTATGGAGAGGTAACTGATATGTTTGTACTGTATCAATCCAGGATGGCTTTTTTAAGCCTGCCTGTTGCCAGTTTTTAATTTCTACATATTTACTCTTGATAAAAGCAGACTTATTTTCGTACTGGCTGCTTAAACGGAATACTACATAGTCGGTATCCGTTTGGCGAATATACAAAACAGGTCTGGTCTTACCATCGGCAATATCTGTAAAGCCAACATAAGCCCAATATAGTTGTTGGACCATTAGTAACCGCCATCATCTTCTAAAAAAGCAGCAGCATCAGCATCGTTAGATACTTTTACGCTTGGAATATTATGGCTGACAGCAATTAATCTTGCTGTATTGAAATCCTCGTCACCCACCTGAGTAGTGACTGGTATTTTGCCAGTACGTGCAATTTCTGCGTAAACCATGCTAAGTACGGTGGCAGGGGTCAGACCAACTTTCGCCATAATGTATTCTGCTGATTCCATTATTGCCTGATCAACCGTGTATTGAACTCGTTTTTTTACAAGTGTAGTCATAATATACTCCGTACACACCAATAAATGCCATTTTATGCCTTAAAATGGCATGGGTCAAACTTGTTCTTCTTACTGTGCACTTTCACTTAAAACAGAAAAAGCCGATTTAATTTAATCGGCTTTTTATATCCAAATTTATACCGGCACTGTTGCAAATAGGTGACCTAAGTCAATGATATTCAATTCAAAAAAGCTTAGAGACCGAAAACCCTGTTGATTAGACACACTTCACCCTGAGGCTGGCCATAATAAAATGACGAAATTTATTCTTTAAGCCATACGGCTGATCTGATTGTTCACCTGGACTTATTAAAACCGTGGAACATTGCTCAAATAGTAAGCGTGGAACATGACGAATCAATAAAAAGCCGCTCTGGTGCCCTAATTGTCCAGAACGGCTCGTTCTAATATAATGATATTTAAAGAGAAATATCAAGCACAACACAAAGTAAATTTTACTCTTATACAAATCATTTACTTAATGTGTATTGAAAAGCTCAATCCTCATGGTTTGGATTTTTTTACTGATTTTTTATGTTCCACGGTTACTATTTGAGCATTGTTTCACGGTTTTGTGTAGTTTATTTGAATGAACCTATGGCGTGATCCAATAATCTAGACGAGACTGCTCATTTTGAAACTGCCTCAAATGATTTTGGACTTCCCTTATCAGGTTGCATCTAAAAAACACATATATTTTATATTGCGAATATGCGTATATTCATATATAAAACTATGATTCATTTATAAGGGTAAAGTTCATGGATCAAATGCCAAAAGTCCAAATTTATCATAACCCATCCTGTGGCACGTCACGTAATACGCTGGCTTTAATTCGCAATGCGGGAATTGAGCCGGAAGTGATTGAATATCTGGTTACGCCACCCTCGAAAGATCAGCTGGTCAATATGATTCGGGACGCCGGTTTAACGGTTCGTGAAGTCTTGCGTAAAAATGTCGATCCCTATACCGAGCTGAATCTGGATGATGCTAGCTGGAGCGATGAGAAACTGATTGAGGCCATGCTGCAACATCCAATCCTGATCAACCGTCCGTTGGTGGTCACAGAGCTCGGAACGCGCTTATGCCGTCCCTCCGAAGTGGTGCTGGATATTCTGCCTTGGCCACAATTAAAAGCCTTTGCCAAAGAAGACGGTGAAGTCATTATTGATGAACAGGGCAATCGGCTGAAATAAAGCGTTCTTGATAGCAAAAAGCCCTAACTTGATTGGGGCTTTTTTTGTGAAAAAATACATTGACGATGATCAATATAATTTACATACTGGTTGAATAGGTCCTTGATGGATAAAGGAATTGGATCATCAGCAAGCAGTTTCCCTGTATCAGGTTTTGACGGATACGACCCGTCTTCAGATTTTGCAAATGTTACAGGCAGGGGAGTGCTGTGCATGTGAATTACTGAAAAATCTGTCGATTAGTCAATCCACCTTATCTCACCACATGAAATGTTTAACTCGGTCCGGTTTGGTTCAGTACAGAAAACAAGGACGCTGGATGCACTATTCACTCAATCCCATTCGTGCTGAAGAACTGTGTTTATTTACACAGGTTCTTTTATTCAGCCAAGGTCAGGAGGTTTAAATGGAGAGCATTATTACGATCTTTGCTTGGCTCAATGATGTGCTGCTTAAAATGACCTGGCTCTCGGAAGGGGTACGCTGGCTGGTCGAAAATGTCTTCGATTTATCGGTCGCGACTCGGCTCGGTGGCAGTATTCACTTCTTTATCTATGATGTCTTTAAGATCTTTATTCTGTTATCGGTTCTGATCTATAGCCTGTCGTATATCCAGAGTTATTTTCCGCCTGAACGTACCCGGCAGATTTTAGGTCGAATGACCGGGATCAAAGCCAATATCATGGGGGCTTTACTCGGCACTATTACTCCATTTTGTTCCTGTTCCTCGATTCCGCTGTTTATCGGTTTTACCCGTGCCGGACTTCCTGTGGGGGTGACCTTTTCATTTCTGATTTCATCTCCGCTAGTCGATCTGGCTTCAATTATTTTATTGGCCAGTATTTTTAACTGGAAAATCGCCATGGTCTATGTGCTACTGGGTTTAGTGCTGGCGGTATTGGGCGGATCATTGATTAGCTATTTGAAAATGGAAAAGTATGTGGCTGAGTTTGTGACCCATCATCAGGCCATTCAGGGAGAAGAGGAAGATTTCAGTATGACCGCGAAAGAGCGGCGTGCATTTGCCTGGGAACAGGTGGTGGAAATTTTTAGCAAGGTCTGGATGTATGTGTTGATTGGGGTAGGGATTGGTGCGGCAATTCATAACTGGATTCCTGAACAGTGGATTACCGCCTTGCTTGGTCAACAACATTGGTATTCTGTGCTGATTGCCACGATTATAGGTATGCCAATGTATGCTGATATTTTTGGTACCTTGCCGATTGCAGAAGCACTCGTGACCAAAGGCGTGGGTTTGGGGACGGTTTTGGCCTTTATGATGGCCGTCACAGCACTTTCTCTGCCATCTCTGATCCTGTTAAAGCAAGTGGTGAAAACCCGCTTATTAAGCCTGTTTGTTGGGATCATTTTTGTGGGAATCTTGATTATTGGCTATAGCCTGAATACTTTGGGTTACTGGTTTTTATAAAATGTTTGGAGAATAAGAGATGCAAATTAAAGTTTTAGGTACAGGTTGCCGTAAATGTAAAGCACTGTTGGCTGCAACCGAAGAAGCAGTCAAAACTACCGGTGTGCAAGCAGAAATTGAGTATGTCACGGATATGATGCAGATTGCCGAAACCGGACTGTTAAGCACTCCAGGTCTGATGATTAACAATACAATCGTATCGAGTGGTAAAGTTCTGGAAGCTCAGGCTGTCGCGGAACTGATCGAGAAAAATAAATAACTTCAAAATTGAAGTTATAAAGAAGAAAACCAGCGGTTTAAGCCACTGGTTTTTTTTCTGTATTAGAAAAAGAGGAAAACTGTTAAATCCAGCGATTTCTGGAAAGCATATCCTGATCCGGATATAATTTTTGACAGGTCGTCTTTACTATATATATGGATATGTATATATTTGAATAATAGAATGGGAGCAGCTATGGACCACGTTCAGTTTTTTAAATGTTTATCTGATGAAACGCGTCTCAGTATTGTCCTGCTGATTGCGAAAAACAAAGAGCAATGCGTCTGTGATCTGACCGATAAACTCCAGTTAAGCCAGCCGAAAATTTCACGTCATCTGGCCTTGTTACGGTCTTGCGGCTTGTTGAATGATCGTCGGCAAAGCCAGTGGGTGTATTACAGCATCAATCCGCAATTACCAGTCTGGTGTTTTGAAATTCTGGAGGTGCTGAAACGTAGTGATGTTCCTGTTTTATTTGATCCTGCCGCTCTGTCGATTCAGAGCCATTGCGAGTAAGTTTTCATGAAATTTTTGTTTTTATGCACGGGGAACAGTTGCCGCAGCATTCTCTCGGAAGTGTTGTTCAATAGTCGTGCGCCAAAAGGCTGGGTGGCTTACAGTGCCGGTAGTAAACCTTCCGGTCAGGTACATCCCTTGACGATTGAAACCCTACACAATCTGGGTTTATCGACTGAAGGCTTATCCAGCAAAACCATTGATGCCTGTGAACAGTACCAGCCAGAGGTAGTGATTACCGTCTGTGATGCAGCTGCGCAGGAGGCGTGCCCACTGTATCTGGGTGGCGCAATCAAGGCTCATTGGGGTCTGTCTGATCCTTCACATCTGGATTTACTCAAAGAAGAAAAATTACAGGCCTTCTTGACCACGGTAGAGCACATCAACAAACGCCTAGATGCTTTATTTGCCTTGGATACCGAAAAAATGAGCCGTCCGGCGCTCATTGCCGAAATCAATCAAATTTCTCATCTTTAATCGAGTACATCATGTCTAAACCTGGATTGTCCTTTTTAGATCGTAACCTGACCCTGTGGATATTTGTGGCCATGGCCTTAGGGGTGGCGATTGGGGTGGTGTTTCCACAAGCATCAACGGCACTGGATGCCATGAGCATCAACTCGGTCAATCTGCCGATTGCGATTGGTCTGATCCTGATGATGTATCCGCCATTGGCCAAAGTCGACTATGCGACACTGCCGCAAGTGTTTCAGGATAAAAAGACCCTGGCCTTGTCCTTGATCCAGAACTGGCTGATTGCTCCGGTACTGATGTTTGTGCTGGCCATCGTCTTTCTCAGCGATTATCCGGAATACATGACCGGTCTGATCCTGATTGGTTTGGCGCGCTGTATTGCCATGGTGCTAATCTGGAATGGTTTGGCTTGTGGGGATAATCAGTATGGTGCGGCGCTGGTCGCTTTTAACAGTATTTTCCAGATTCTGTTCTTTAGTAGTTATGCCTGGTTCTTCCTGACCTATTTGCCGTCATTCTTTGGGGTAGAAGGGCATGTGATCAATGTAGATTTCTGGACCATTGCCAATGCCGTCTTGATCTACCTAGGTATTCCTTTCCTGATGGGCTTCCTGACCCGTCTGTCGTTGGTCAAAGCCAAGGGGCTGGACTGGTATCAAACCCGGTTTTTACCGAAAATTGGCCCGCTCAGCTTACTGGCCTTGCTGTTCACCATTGTGGCGATGTTTAGCCTGAAAGGTGGCGATGTGGTGAGTCTGCCGATGGATGTGTTGCGGATTGCGATTCCATTGACGGTTTATTTTGTGCTGATGTTCTTTGTCAGCTTCTTTATGAGTAAATGGATGGGCAATGATTATCCAAAAACCACCTCGATTTCCTTTACCGCGGCGGGCAATAACTTTGAGTTGGCGCTGGCGGTCGCGATTGCGACCTTTGGTCTGGCTTCTCCGATTGCCTTTACCACCATTATTGGGCCTTTGGTGGAAGTGCCGGTGTTGATTGCCCTAGTCAGCGTATCTTTATGGCTGAAGAAAAAATATTATCCAAATTCTTAAGAGGCAGATATGACCCTCCCAAATCTTGAATCTGATCTTTTGCCAACGCCTACATTTTCCGAGGTACAAGCCAAAGAACTGACCCATCCACCACGGATGTTATTGCTGTATGGCTCAAACCGAGAACGCTCGTACAGCCGATTGGCAGTGATGGAAGCCGGTCGTATTTTGGAACGCTTTGGCTGTGAAGTTAAAATCTTTCATCCCAAAGGTCTACCATTGCCCGAAGATGGCGATCTGGAACATCCGAAGGTGAAGGAACTGCATGAATTGCTGGCCTGGTCTGAAGGTATGGTCTGGTGTTCCCCGGAACGGCATGGCTCGATGAGTTCGATCTTTAAAGCGCAAATTGACTGGATTCCACTGGCAGCGGGTGCCATTCGTGCCACGCAGGGCAAAACCCTGGCACTGATGCAGGTCAGCGGCGGCTCGCAGTCTTTCAATAGCGTGAATCAGATGCGCATTTTGGGGCGCTGGATGCGCATGATTACGATTCCGAATCAGTCTTCTATTCCCAAGGCCTTTTTGGAATTTGATGAAGAGGGGCGCATGAAACCCTCGTCCTTATATGACCGGATTGTTGATGTGATGGAAGAATTGTATAAATTTACCTTGCTGACCCGTGGGCAAAGTGCTTATTTGACCAACCGTTATTCGGAACGCAAGGAATCGGCTGAAGAACTCTCTAAAAGGGTGAACCAGCGCAGTTTGTAAGGCCAGATTTGCTTGAATTCAGGTTTGTCCTGTCAATCAGGTTAATCGGTAGAAACCCGCTGCTAAAGCGGGCTTCTGTATAAACAACAACAGAAAAATGCAAGGGGAAAAGGCTTTGGACACAAAACAGATCGAAACAGATGTGATCATCATCGGTGGTGGACAGGCCGGTTTGTCCACAGCCTATTTCTTAAAGCGCAAGAATATTCCGTTTATCATCCTGGATGATCAGCCTCAGCCTGGAGGTGCGTGGCAGCATGCCTGGGAGTCCTTGCGTCTTTTCTCTCCGAATAGCTGGAGTTCCCTGTCGGGCTGGATGATGCCGGCGACAGAACAGACCTATCCGACCCGTCATGAAGTGATCAACTATTTGACCGCCTATGAGCAGCGCTATCACTTTCCTGTAGTTCGTCCGGTGCATGTGGAGCGCGTGGAAAACCAGGGGACATATTTAGAGGTCCATGCCGGGGAACGATGCTGGAAAGCCAAAGCAGTGGTGAGTGCTACAGGGACATGGAGTCAACCGTTTATTCCCGAGTATGCAGGTCGTGAGCATTTTCAGGGCCTGCAACTGCATTCGGCGCATTATCTGAATGCCGAGCCGTTCAAGGGCAAGAAAATCATGGTGGTGGGTGGAGGCAACTCTGGTGCACAAATCTTGGCAGAAGTGTCTCAAGTGGCTGAAACGCTTTGGATCACCCAGACACCGCCACAGTTTCTGGCGGATGATGTCGATGGCCGTGTCCTGTTCTTAAGGGCGACCGAGCGCCTGAAAGCCCAGCAGGAAGGCAGAAAGATTGATCAGCCCATTGGTGGTCTGGGTGATATTGTCATGATTGATTCAGTCAAAGAGGCACGTGAGCGAGGCATTTTACAGAGCAGGCGTCCATTTTCGGCATTTACAGAACATGGCGTGATTTGGGACGATGGATCTGTTCAACAGGTGGATGCCGTAATCTGGTGTACTGGATTTAAAGCGGCACTGAATCATCTCAGCAGCCTTGGGATTATCCAGTCGGACCAGACCATTGCGGTTCAGAACTGCCGCTCGGTTCAGCTACCAAATTTATGGCTGGTCGGTTATGGGGAATGGACCGGTGCTGCTTCGGCAACGCTGGTCGGGGTTTCCCGCACAGCTCGGGCGGTGGCGGAAGATATAGCCGTATTTTTGGGCTAACAGTGGGATTTATTATTTTTGTAGACAGATTTGCAGTTGAATTTGTTAGGGAGAGTGATGTTTATTCTCCAATTTCTTAATGAAGGAATTCGAGCGATGCGGTAGAAATTCTTCAATTTATCTCATTTTCTGGGTTGGTAGTATTTTTTGCATCAAATGGCTTAAACATGAAGACATGCATATCTTAAATTCCATGAGCTACATTTGAAAAAGGTATATTGCCTAACAAGCAATGAGGGTAACTTATGAAGTTATTGTTTAGTATATCGAATTTAACTTATGTTCACTTAAAGTTATATTTATAAATAATTAGTAATAAATTTATTAAATTCATGTAATTAATAGTTTTAGGGTGGGGAGGGTTGCAAGGATAAAAAGAAATAAAGCTATTTGATTTATACTTCAAGTTTTAGATTTTATTCAATTTCAAATCTGAACTAACTTGCCACTATATTAACTCGAATTCGGGTAAATTCTTCGGTAAATTAAAAAGATTGGACTGAATCAGGCAGTCTTCAATATGATGTACAATTCTTGAAGCCATTAGCTCTGGAACCCCATAACTCATTGCAACGTGAAATTAATTCCAGTATTCCCCTCTATATCAGACAGGGGAGAACCCGATCTTCTAGGTTTAATTTGGGCGGTTTGCCTTTAGTTGGAATATGCTTCTTCTATTGTTCGATTATGGAATAGAAAGTTGAGCATGAAATGTTCGTGTATCACTTGAACTGAAGATCAGAAGGCTTCTTTTAGTCGATGTATTTCATCTGCAGATTATGCTTGAATGCTAAAAATAGGTCTGACAAATATCAATCAAAAAGAAGATCATTTTTTGATTGATAGAAGAGATCTAATAAAATTCTTATAATAGATAAGTGTGTCGTGAACCGAATTTATTCCTTAATTAATAAATAGCTTAGCAGAAAAATTGTAAATTTTTTTTGTCAAAGAATGATTAGCAGATTGATAATAATTTGACTATCTCCAAATCTGAAATAGAGATAGTCGAGTCCTATTCATTCCTCATGAGGTTTATGTATTGGAAAGGTTTTCGACTTTCATGCTTTCACGATAATAATGACAGCCTTTATACAGCAGGACTAATCCGATCACACCGGCTACGGCATTGACGATGGAAATTGAATTGCCCACCATCAAGGTATTTTCAAAATAGCGGTCAGTAATGAGGGCAACCGCCGTCGTGCCAACCCCCAGCGCAATCAGGTTGGAAATCAGCAGAAATTTGGCAGAAACTTGTGCACGTAGTTGGTTGGGTGTCAGCATTTGAGTTGCGGCTGCAGATGCAGGGATAGGGAATGTTGAGAAGAACATCGCCACAGATATCAGTGCAAATGATAAATACATGTTGTCGACCTGAGTAAACAATACACTTGGAACAATTAAGGCTGCACAGCCGATTGCACCGGCACGGATAGCCGCATCACTGTATCCACGTTTAGAGAAGAAGTCGATCAGCCAGCCACAGAATAAGGCACCAGCCGTATTCGCCACTAAAATGATGCTACCTAAGATATAACCGGTTTGGCTTGCCTCAAGGCCGAAGTTACGCATGTAATAAGCAGGTGCCCAGCCCAGCAGTGAATACAACATCATGGTATAAAAAGAAAAACCAATAAAATGACAGAAGAAGGTCTTTTTATGCGTCTTAATAAAGCCAATCGAGTTCTTGAACGAAGCCTTAACAACCTGACCATCTTGACCAACTTTCATACCCTTACGAGCAGGTTCACGCACCGTCAGCACCATGAGAAGCGCAAGCAATACACCAGGTAAGCCCACAATCATAAAGGTAAGTTGCCAGGTCTTCACTTCGCCAATCACTGGTAAAGCCACGAAACTGATGTCTTTTAATAGCCCAATCACATAGCCGCCAATCAGGAAAGCTAAACCTGAACCAATAAAGGCACCAATGGCATAAACACCGAGTGCGCGGCCTAATTTTTCTTTAGGAAATAAATCGGCGACAATCGAATAAAATGCTGGAGAAAGTGCGGCTTCACCTGCACCCACACTCAAACGTGCCAAAAACATTTGAATGAAGTTTTTACTTAAACCACAGGCTGCCGTGGCAAGACTCCAGAACGCAATACCAGTCGCAATAATTTTAATCCGGGACTTTCGATCAGCTAGTGCGGCAATAGGAAGACCCATAATCGCATAAAATAACGAGAAAGCGAGTCCTTGCAATAAGCTGAACTGGGTATCACTCAGCATTAAATCGGCTTTAATCGGCTCAATCATTAACGATAAAATCTGGCGGTCTACAAATGACAGAATGTAAGCCAGCATACAGATCACCACCACATACCATTGATAGGTACTACTTTCTTTGGGCGGCTGAGTCTGTTCAGAAACAGGCGATCCTGTTTCTACAGAGGTAGGCTCAAAACTTTGATTTTCGGGTTGAAGCGTCCTTTCAACCATTTCTATGTCCAGCGATTTATCATTCATCATGCAACATCCTATGTTGATCGTTTGAGATATTTTGATACTTATAATATTAATATTATTTTTATTATGTATCGTATTATCTAATCTAGAGTTTAAATTTATTTGCGTCAATCAATTTCCACAAAAGGATACAAATAAATTTCTATAATAAAAAAAAGGAATCATAATGATTCCTTTTTTTGGTGTGAATTTTTAGCCACGTTCAACCAGCGTCAAAATATCGTAGGTTGCAACCAGTTCATTGCGCTGGTTTTTCACTTTAATATCCCAGACCACCACACCATGTGGTTTCTGTGCCGGATCGCGCAGTGCTTTTGGAGTTTTCTGCTTACAGGTCAGTTCCACCTGAAGGGTATCGCCAATTTTCACCGGTTCAACAAAGCGCAAGTTATCCATGCCATAGTTGGCAATGACCGGACCTGGAGCGGCATCAACGAATAAACCGGCAGCTGCGGATACCACGAAATAACCATGCGCCACACGTTCACCAAACAGGGATTCTGCCGCAGCAATTTTGTCCATATGCGCATAGAAGAAATCACCACTCAGACAACCAAAGTTGACCAGATCGGCTTCTGTCACGGTACGTCGCGCAGTCAGCAAACGTTCACCGATACGCAATTCATCAAATGATTTTTTAAAAGGATGCACGCGGTCTTCAAAGACCTGAGCGCCTGCAGTCCAGCTATGGCCGACTTGGGTCATGGCATTTGGCGAGCCTTGAATCGCAGTACGTTGCATATAATGTTTGACAGCACGCAAGCCACCGAGTTCTTCACCCCCACCGGCACGACCCGGTCCACCATGAACCAGTAAAGGTAATGGAGAGCCATGTCCGGTACTTTCTTTAGCACTTTCTGCATCCAGAATATGTACACGACCATGCCATGGCGCAATTTTGCTGAGCAGTTGTTCAATATTTTCATCAATATTGCGTACGATGGATGCTACCAGACTACCTTCGCCACGTGCCACCAAGTCAGCAAGCTGAGCTAGGTCAGTATATGGCATTAAAGTGACCACAGGCCCAAAGGCTTCAATCTTATGAATGTTTTCTGCCTGAGCCGGTGCTTTGCAGACCAAGACTGTCGGTGGATAACATGCAGACTTCTCAGTATTTTGTACTTGAATCTTAAAGTCTTGGCGCAAGTGGCTACCAAATACAATCTCTGCATCCTGGCTGAGCTGTTCAACTTTTGCAGCGACATCGTGTTTCTGTTTGACGCTGGCCAAAGCACCCATCGTCACGCCTTCCTGAGCCGGATCGCCCACGACCACTTTTTTCAGTTTTTCAATTAGGAGACTTTGTACTGTATCCAATAGCTCGGCTGGCACAAAGGTACGACGAATGGCGGTGCATTTTTGTCCGGCTTTGGTGGTCATTTCACGGAAAACTTCACGGACAAATAAATCAATCGTTTCATCATTGGCTTGCGCCGTCAAAATCGCACTGTTGACCGAGTCTGCTTCCATGGTGAACGGAATCGAGTAGGCATTTAAATGTGGATGCGAACGCAGTTTTTGCCCTGTTGAAGCAGAACCGGTAAAGGTGACCGTATCTTGAGGGTTTAAATGATCAAATAAATCATAGACCTGTCCGCAAATGAGCTGCAGTGAACCTTCTGGCAAGAAACCGCTTTCATGAATGGCTTTGACCACGGCATGGGTCAGCTCGGCACCTTCGGTCGCCGGTTTGACAATACAGGGTACGCCTGCCAGTAGTGTCGGTGCGATTTTCTCCAGCATGCCCCAGATTGGAAAGTTAAAGGCATTGATATGCACGGCGACACCGGCTTTAGGCGTCAGAATATGTTTCGCGCCAAAGCTACCTTGCTTAGAAAGAGGAATCCAGGCATCTTCCACCAATGCTGTTTCATCACTCAGTTCACGACGCACCAAACTTGAATACGCATATAAGGTGCCAATCCCGCCTTCAATATCAATCCAGGCATCTTTACGGGTACAGCCGGTTGCTTTGGCAAGTTCATAAAAGTCTTCTTTGCGTTCCATCAAATACTGTGCCACTTGCTTCAGTGCATTGGCACGTTGATGAAACGTCCATGCGGCGATAGTAGCGCCTTTTTGTTTGGCATACTTCACTACGGCTTGGGTATCGATGCCCTGACTGCCGACCTGATAAACCGCTTCACCGCTAATGGCATGATAAACCGTACGTAAATCGGCTTGCGCTGTGTATTCCTGGCCGTACACCAGTGAAGATAAGCTTTTGATGGCAATAGGATTATGAGTTGATGCAGTATCTTGATAATCCGTTGTGCTTGAGCTGCTGTCTAACTCTAACATTGTAAAAACTCCATTTATGATACGTTTTGAGATGTATTTTAATTTTGATGTTTCATAATTTGTGTTTAAAAATTGAAAATGTCAATCATAAATCTGTGTTTAAAAATGCGTAACAATAAAATAAAAAATATTAAGTTATATAAAACAAATATTTATAAAAAATAAGGGATAAAAATTAAATGATACTAATAAATATATATTGATTTTAATTACGTATCGTTTTAATTTGAGTGTATCAACACTTGGGATAAGTGAGGGAACAATGAATAATCAACAACAAATCTTTGATCAAAAGATTGAAAAGGACATTTCTATCGAGCCGAAGGACTGGATGCCGGATGCTTATCGTAAGACCTTGATTCGTCAGATCGGTCAGCACGCACACTCTGAAGTGGTGGGCATGTTGCCAGAAGGCAACTGGATTACCCGGGCACCGACCTTAAAACGTAAAGCCGTGCTGATGGCAAAAGTCCAGGATGAAGCCGGTCATGCCTTGTATCTGTACAGTGCTGCAGAAACCTTGGGTGCCGATCGTGACGACATGATGGATAAGCTGATTGCCGGTCGCATGAAATATTCTTCAATTTTTAACTATCCAACCCTGAGCTGGGCCGATGTTGCAGCGATTGGCTGGCTGGTGGATGGTGCAGCAATTGTCAATCAGGTTGCGCTGTGCCGTACGTCTTATGGTCCTTATGCACGTGCCATGGTGCGCGTCTGCAAGGAAGAAAGTTTCCATCAGCGTCAGGGCTTTGAAGCCATGATGGAATTGGCCAATGGTACGCCAGAACAAAAGCAGATGGCACAGGATGCCGTGAACCGTTTCTGGTGGCCGGCACTGATGATGTTTGGTCCAAGTGATGATAACTCACCGAACAGTGCACAAAGTATGCAGTGGAAAATCAAATTATTCAGCAATGATGAGCTACGTCAAAAATTTGTCGATAACACCGTGTCACAAGTCTTACAGCTGGGTTTAACCGTTCCAGATCCAGACCTCAAATTTAATGAAGCCACCGGACATTATGAATTTGGTGAAATCAATTGGGATGAGTTCTTTGCGATTCTTGCAGGCAAGGGACCGTGTAACCATGAGCGTATTGAAGCACGCCGCAAAGCTTGGGAAGGCGGCAAGTGGGTACGTGAGTCTGCAGCAGTCTATGCGCAGAAACAGCAGCAACAGTCAGCCGCATAAAAAGTTGCTTAAAAACAGTTTGATCAACATAAGGAAATTTGCTCATGAATAACAAAAATAACTGGTCACTTTATGAAGTGTTTGTGCGTAGTAAGCAGGGTCTGAGTCACCGTCATGTCGGCAGCCTGCGTGCACCGGATGAGGAAGTCGCACTACAAAATGCCCGCGATGTATATACCCGCCGCAATGAAGGCATCAGTATCTGGGTAGTGAAATCTGAATTGATTACCTCTTCACAGCCAGATGAAAAGGCAGAGTTTTTTGAACCGGCTTTGTATAAGGTCTATCGCCATCCGACCTTTTATAACATCCCAGCTGGCATCGAGCACATGTAAGAGGAAAGGTGAAGATCATGACAAATCAAGTATTGGCAGAATTTCTTTTACATGTAGGCGACAGTCAACTGATTCTGTCTCATCGTTTGGCAGAGTGGTGCGGCCATGCCCCTGAACTGGAGCTGGATATTGCCTTAGCCAATATCGGACTGGATTTATTGGGTCAAGCTCGTACTGCACTTAGTCTGGCCGGTGAAGTCGAAGGTTTGGGCCGTGATGAAGACAAGCTGGCTTATTTCCGTACCGAGCGTGAATACCGTAATTTGCTGCTGTGCGAACAGCCGAATGGTGATTTTGCCCAGACTTTGGTGCGCCAGTGGTTGATGGATCACTACCACGCTTTATTGTTTAGCGCCTTAAGTCAAAGTCAGCATGCTGAGTTGGCTGCTTTTGCGGTGAAGTCACTCAAAGAAGTGAAATATCACCAGCGTTTTTCCACCACCTGGATGGAACGCTTAAGTTTAGGTACCGCAGAAGCGCATGCAAAAACCCAGCAAGGTCTAAACCAGTTATGGCGTTTTACCGAGGAATTTTTTGTCCTGACGGCTGATGAAAGACAGCTGGTTGAGAGCGGTGTAATTCCAGAGATTGAAAATTTAAAAGCACAGTGGCTGGAGACCATTACAGCCGAGCTAGCCCGATTTAAATTAAGCCTGCCAGAGTTGGGTGCTTATCGTAGTGGGGCTAAACAGGGTTTGCATACAGAACATCTCGGTTTTGTTTTGGCTGAACTGCAATACATGCAGCGCTCATATCCAAACATGAAATGGTAATTCGGCACAATCACAGGGAGTGAGTCGCATGAATCTGATTCGACACGTAGAAGATCAATGTTGGGACGTTTTACAGCAGGTTTCTGATCCAGAGATTCCAGTATTGTCAGTGATTGATCTGGGCATGATTCGTGGCGTCGAGCTGAATCAGCAGGATGAAATTGTGGTGCGACTCACGCCGACCTATAGCGGTTGTCCGGCCACGGATTTATTAAAAGCAGAAATTACCCAGGCTTTTGAGGCCAATGGTTTGACGCCAGTCAAAGTCATTGTGGACCTTTCTCAAGCCTGGACCACGGACTGGATGAGTGAATCAGGCAAACACAAATTACAGCAATACGGTATTGCCCCGCCGCAAGGCCAGTCACATAGCTGTGGTACGCATGTGGCATTGACCGATGGCATCACCTGTCCGCAGTGCTTAAGTCATAACAGCAAATTATTAAGTGAATTCGGTTCGACCGCCTGTAAAGCTTTATATCAATGTCGGGACTGCTTAGAAACTTTCGACTATTTCAAATGTATTTGATTGTAACGATTGCGCGGTGGTCAGGGTAAACCAATAACAAGCCTGAACACCGCCACCTAAAAGAAGGATTTTGCCATGAGCCAATTTATACCATTAACCATTAAATCGATTCAGCCACAAACCGAGCAGGCGATCTGTATTGCCTTTGATCTCGCGCCTGAGCAGTTGGATGCTTTCCAATATCAGCCGGGTCAACACCTGACTATTCGCCATTTAACCGATGACGGCGAGCTGCGCCGCTGCTACTCGATCTGCAGTGATACTCAGGAAGACATGAGTATTGCGATTAAAAAAATTGATCAGGGTCAGTTTTCAACCTGGGCCAATGCGCATCTCAAAGCGGGTGATGTTTTAGAAGTCATGCCACCGCAAGGGGTGTTCTTTCAGAAAGCAGCCAAGGCCGGTGGCCAGAATTATTTAGGGTTTGCAGCAGGCAGTGGCATTACGCCGATCTTATCAATTGTAAAGTCGGTGCTGAACCGTCAAGCGGACGCAACATTCACTCTGGTATATGGCAACCGTTCTTGGAAACAGACCATGTTTTCTGAACAGATTATGGATCTGAAAGACCGTTTTAAGGAGCGTCTGCAACTGGTAAATATTTTTTCACGTGAACTGAATGACAGCGAAATTTTTAATGGTCGGATTGATGCGGACAAATTGCAGCAATTGTTTCAGGCCAATCTGATTTCAGCCGATACCGATCACTGTTTTGCCTGTGGTCCGGAAGAAATGATGGCAGCGGTCGAAACGGTATTGCCGACTTGGGGCATTCAGCGCAGCAAGATTCACACTGAACGCTTCAATACGGGCACTGCACCGAAAGCAACCGCCCAGCAGATGGAAAGCCGCAGTGAAGAACGCGTCAATATTGTTCTGGATGGTCGCGAGCTGATTGTTGAAGTCTCCAAACAGGATGACAGTATTCTAGATGCTGCGCTACGTGCCGGGGCAGACCTGCCATATGCCTGTAAGGGCGGGGTCTGTGCCACCTGTAAATGTAAGGTGCTGGAAGGTGAGGTTGAAATGGCGGTGAATTACAGTCTGGAAGAAGATGAAATTCAGAAAGGCTATGTGCTCAGTTGTCAGGCACGTCCAACCACGGCCAATGTCCGACTCAGTTTTGATGAATAACAGCTGAATTTACAGCACCGCGAGCATAGCAGGAGTTCAAGGATGACTTACATTAAAACCAGCTCACCCAAGCCGGGTGTGGTAATGATTGAGCTGAACCGCCCGGAAAAGCGCAATGCTTTAAACAATGCCACCTTGCAAGAGATTGCAGCCTGTTTACAGGCTTTGGAAACAGATGCTGCTGTAAAAGCCGTGGTCATCACCGGAAATACACAATGCTTTGCTGCCGGTGCTGATTTAAATGAGCTAGCGCAGTTAGATGTGGTCAGCATCCAACAGGATCAGCGCCCACTGCTGTGGAAAAAAATTGATGAATTTTCCAAGCCTTTAATCATGGCCGTGAATGGTTATGCTTTTGGTGCAGGTTTCGAGTTGGCTTTGCATGGTGACATGGTGTTGACTGGAGAAAATGCCCAGTTTGCCTTGCCGGAAATCGGTTTGGGCATGCTGCCGGGTGCCGGCGGAACCCAGCGTCTGGCCCGGCTAGTCGGTCAGCAGTTGACGATGCGCTGGGCCATGACCGGTGAAATGATTTCGGCACAAACGGCCTTGCAACATGGCATTAGCAGCCAGATCTGTCCGGTAGGACTGACCGTGCAATACGCACTGGAACTGGCAGAAAAAATTGCCAAGCAGGCACCGCTGGCCATTCGTGCCATCAAGCAATCTTTAAAGTCGATTCATGAAGTGACTTTAAGTCAGGGATTGAAGCTCGAGCGTCAACATTTTGTCTGGCTGGCGGCAACCCAAGATCGCCAGGAAGGCATTAATGCATTTTTAGAAAAAAGAAAACCAGAATTTAGAGGTGTGTAATGGATTATCAAACAATTATTGTCGAAGAAAAAAATGCAGTGGGCTACCTGACCTTTAACCGTCCAAAACAGCTCAACAGCTTTAATGAAACCATGCATCAGGAAGTTTCCAAGGTCATTAAGGCTTGGGCCAAAGACAGCCAGATTCGTGCCGTAGTGATTTCAGCCGAAGGCCGTGGTTTCTGTGCCGGTCAGGATCTGAATGACCGCGTGGTCGATCCGAATGTCGATGCACCGGACTTAGGCCTGTCGATTGAAAAATATTACAACCCTTTGATCAAGCTGATTACCGAAATGCCTAAACCGGTGATTTGTGCCGTGAATGGTGTGGCAGCAGGGGCAGGCGCCAATATTGCCTTGGCGTGTGACATTGTGATTGCAGCAAAATCGGCTTCCTTTATTCAGGCCTTTTGCCGTCTTGGCTTGGTACCAGATTCAGGCGGTACCTGGTTCTTACCACGTCTGGTTGGACGTGCCCAGGCGATGGGCCTTGCCATGCTCGGCGATAAAATTCCGGCTGAGCGCGCAGTACAGCTCGGCATGATCTGGCAGGTGGTTGAAGATGAGCAACTGCAAGCAGAAGCGAAAAAATTGGCAGAGCATCTGGCACAGCAACCGACCTATGGTCTGTCCTTGATCAAAAAAGCCATTCATGCCGCAGCCGACAATAATCTGGATGAGCAGCTCATTCTGGAACGTGACCTGCAACGTCTGGCTGGACGTTCAAGCGATTATAAAGAAGGTGTACAAGCCTTTATGCAGAAGCGTACCCCTGAATATAAAGGATGCTAAATCATGCAACAGATCAATTTGGAACAAGTCAAAGTTGCTGTGGTCGGTGCTGGAACCATGGGGATTGGCATTGCACAACTGGCTGCCATGCACGGGCATCCGACCTATGTATTTGATCTCGATAGCAGCAAAGTTCAGAGTGCCTTAAATGCTTTAGAGGCACAGCTCAGCAAGCGCGTACAGAATGGCAAAATGACCCAGCAATTGCTGGAGAGTATCTTCGCCAATCTGATCGTTGCAAAGGATATTCAGCAGCTTGCCGATGCGGGCTTGATTATTGAAGCCATTGTCGAAAAGAAAGAAGTGAAGCAAAACCTGTTTCAGCAGCTGGCTGCCATTTGTCCGGAACAGACAATTTTTGCTTCCAATACTTCTTCGATTTCCATTACCGCAATTGCCTCAGCGATTCCGAATCCGGAACGGGTGATTGGGCTGCATTTCTTTAATCCGGCACCGGTCATGAAACTGGTTGAGATTATCCGCGGGCTGAAAACCTCAGCAGTCATTGCCGATGCGGTATTTGAATTGATGAAGGACTGGAATAAGGTTCCGGTACGGGCCAAATCTACTCCCGGTTTTATCGTCAATCGTGTCGCGCGACCTTATTATGCCGAAGCCTTTCGTGCTTTGCAGGAAAACGCCACTACACCGGAACAGCTCGATTACATCATGCGCGAATGTGGCCGTTTTGCCATGGGGCCGTGTGAACTCACGGACTTAATTGGACAGGATGTGAATTTCTCGGTGACACAAAGCGTCTATCAAGAATTTTTCTATGAGCCGCGCTACCGCCCATCCTTGATTCAAAAAGAACTAGTCGATGCCGGCTGTTATGGTCGCAAGTCCGGTCAGGGTTTTTATGATTACGCTCAGGCCAAGCCTGAACCAGTGTATGAATTGCCAGTGTGTTATGCCAAGTCGCTGAATAAGCTCAAAGTCACGGTAAAAGGTGAATGGCTGCATTCATCAGCACTGATTGAACGTTTAAAACAGGCCTCTCATGTGGAACTGAGTTTTCAGGCGGCAGAACAGAATGAAATCCTGATTGGTGATCTTTCCCTGCGATTATCGCTTGGCGAGTCGGTTGAACTGGCTTATCCCCATGACCCCGTGGTGTTGATGGATTGGCATGCAGATTGGGCCAATGCCCAGGCGATTCCGGTGGTGGCATCACCGGCGTGTAGTGAAGAACAGCGCCAAGCGGCAGAACTATTCCTCATAGGTATGGATGTGATACCAATTTGGTCTAAGGATCATCCAGGTCTTTATGTTATACGTAGTATCGCCATGCTGGTGAATGAAGCGTGTGAAGCCGTATTGCATACTATTGCATCAGAGCAAGATATTGATTCTTCTATGAAATATGGTGTGAATTATCCTTGTGGTCCATTTGAGTGGGCAGATAAAATTGGATATTACACAATTTTACAAATTTTAGAAAATATGTATCATATTTATAGTGAAGACCGCTATAGAACTAGTATATATTTAGCAAAGAAAGCGGTGCAGGGACATGCACAGAAAACTCAGCAGCAACCATTACGCGTCGCTGGCTAATAAGGAAGAATCATGGAACAGGTTTATATTTTTGATGGAATCCGCACTCCGATTGGACGCTATGCTGGTGGACTGAGTAGCATCCGTAGCGATGATCTGGCTGCTTTGCCAATTCAGTATCTGAAAGATCAGTATCCTGCATTGCCATGGGCTGAACTGGATGAAGTCATTTTGGGCTGTGCCAATCAGGCCGGTGAAGATAACCGGAACGTTGCGCGTATGTCTGCTTTACTCGCAGGGCTGCCTGATTCTGTTCCAGCGCTCACTGTGAACCGCTTATGTGCCTCAGGTCTGGATGCCATTGGACTTGCAGCACGCAGTATTAAAGCCGGTGAAGCCCAATTTGTTTTGGCTGGTGGCGTAGAATCCATGAGCCGTGCGCCTTATGTGCAATCCAAACCCACGACTGCCTTCAGCCGTACCCCTGAAATTTATGACACGACGATTGGCTGGCGTTTTATCAACCCGAAATTCAAAGCCAGTTTTGGCGTCGACAGCATGCCAGAAACGGCCGAAAACGTCGCTGAAAAATACCAGATTAGCCGTGAAGACCAAGACCTGTTTGCCTATCACAGCCAGCAGAAAACTGCAGTAGCACAGCGGAAGGGTATTTTTGCCGAAGAAATTCTGCCGGTCGAGGTCAAAGGTCCGAAGAAAACCACCCTCACCATTTCCCAAGACGAGCACCCGCGTGCAGAGACGACGTTAGACAATCTGGCAGCCTTAAAAACCCCATTTCGTAAAGAAGGCGGTTCAGTCACTGCCGGCAATGCCTCAGGCGTAAATGATGGAGCAGCTTGTGTCCTGCTGGGCAACCAACAGTTTGCTGATCAGCATGGACTTAGTCCTAAGGCCAAAGTGATCGGGATAGCCAGTGCCGGTGTTGAAGCTAAATATATGGGCATTGGACCGGTGCCAGCGGTACAAAAAGTGCTGAAACAGACTGGCCTGAGTCTGGAACAAATGGATGTGATCGAGCTGAATGAAGCTTTCGCAGCACAATCACTGGCAGTAATTCGTGAACTAGGGTTGCAGGATGATGATTCAAGAATCAACCCGAATGGTGGTGCTATTGCCTTAGGCCATCCTTTAGGTATGAGTGGTACCCGTCTGGTCATCACCGCCATGCACGAACTTAAACGCCGTCATGGCAAATATGCGCTCTGCACAATGTGTGTTGGTGTTGGACAGGGAGTTGCACTGATTTTAGAAAATATTGATTAAGACATCGATGAAAAGATGGATGAAGGACGTCATTTAATTAAGGTAATAAATCGTGGTCAGGATGACCGCTTCAGGAGTAAGAATATGAATAACAATGCAATGGAAAAAATTGAAACGGTTTCAGTTGATGAGTTGCGTAGTGTGCAGCTAGAACGCATCAAGAAAACCCTGCAACATGCCTATCAGAACAGCTCGGTCTATAAAAAGAAATTTGATCAGGCCGGTGTGCATCCTGATGATTTTCAATCACTGGAAGACCTGGCCAAATTCCCGTTTACCACGAAACAGGACTTACGCGAGAACTATCCCTTTGGCATGTTTGCCGTACCACAAGAACAGATTGTCCGCGTACATGCCTCTTCAGGTACCACAGGCCAGCCAACAGTCGTTGGTTATACTCAGCATGACATCAATGTCTGGTCAGATGTAGTTGCACGTTCCTTGCGTGCAGCAGGCTTGAGCAGCAAAGATACCATTCAGGTTTCTTATGGTTATGGCCTGTTTACTGGTGGTTTAGGGGCTCATTATGGCGTTGAACGCTTAGGGGCAACCGTGATTCCGATGTCAGGTGGACAGACGGAACGTCAGGCCCAGTTGATTCATGATTTTAAACCAACTGCACTGATGGTCACGCCATCTTACTGCCTGAATATTATTGAAGCGCTGGAGAAGAAATTTGGTAGTGCCAAAAATTGTTCAATTAAAACCGGCATATTTGGTGCAGAGCCATGGACCAATGAAATGCGCAAAGAAATCGAAGAACGTCTGGGCATTGATGCTCTGGATATTTATGGCCTATCTGAAGTAATGGGGCCGGGTGTCGCGATGGAGTGTCTGGAATCCAAAGATGGTCCAACCATTTGGGAAGATCATTTTTATCCTGAAATTATTCATCCGGAAACCGGTGAAGTGCTGGCCGATGGTGAACTGGGTGAGCTGGTTTTCACTACTATTACCAAAGAAGGCATGCCGGTGATCCGTTATCGTACCCGCGATCTGACCCGTTTATTGCCTGGCACGGCACGTACCATGCGCCGTATGGATAAAATTGTTGGTCGCAGTGATGACATGATGATTATCCGTGGGGTCAATGTCTTCCCGTCGCAAATTGAAGAACAAATTTTGCACATTCCACAGCTGATTCCAAATTATCAGATCCATATTTGCAAACAGGGGCATCTGGACACATTGCATATTCGTACCGAAATGCGTAAAGATAGTGCTATAAATATGACTCACCAATTGGCCAATTTGTTAAAAACTCAAATCAAGACCATGGTGGGGATCAGCGTCAGTGTGGAAGTATTACCAGAAGGTAGCCTGCCACGTTCTGAAGGCAAAGCACAGCGGGTTTTTGATATTCGTAAGTCTGCATGAAGCTCTACTGGATGAAGGACAAATGGTCTATCATCCAGTTTCTACAAGGTAAAGTTAAACGTAATGAATCCGAAATTAAAACAAATAATTGATGACTTTATTCACACTGAAGCACTGAGTGGAACTTCATTAATCATGACCATTTTCGGTGACTGTATTTTTCACCGCGGTGGCATTATCAGTCTGGCCAGCCTGATTCAGCTGATGGATGTTTTCGGATTCAATGAGCGTTCGGTCCGGACAGCCGTATTCCGTCTGGTACAAAATGGCTGGCTGGTCTCAGAGAAAATTGGCCGCACCAGTTATTACCGTGTGACTGAAAGCAGCCGCCAGCGTTTTATTATGGCGGATCAAAAGATTTATGGTTTTAGCCATCAGGAATGGGATCAGAAGTGGGATCTGGTGCTGCTCAGTTCGTTGGAACTAGAAAATAAACTGGTGCTGAAGAAAGAACTGGAATGGCTGGGCTTTGCCAATATCGCCACCAATGTCATGGCTTACCCGGGCTGTGATCATCAGAAACTGCAAAACCTGCTATTGAATCTGAAAATGACCGATCAGGTAGTGGTGTTTAAGGCCGAGGCCTTACAACTGTGGCAGGAATCTTATCCAACCATCAAACGTATGGTTGCCACCAACTGGCCGGTGCAGGAGTTACATCAGCGTTATGAAAAATTCATTTCAGATTTCCGGGAGTTTTTCCATCTGGTGGAACAGGAAGATGAACTGGAGCCAGTTCAGGCTTTCCAGCTGCGTATTTTGCTGATTCACCAATATCGCCGGATTTTATTAAAAGATCCAAATTTGCCGTTTGAATTATTGCCATCTAACTGGCTTTCTTTAAATGCCCGTAACCTGAGCAGCAATCTGTACCAGGCTGTGGTCGCAGCAGGAGAAGAATTCTTTATGGATCATGCGCGGACATCGGAAGGCTCCATGCCGCCGGTACATCCACAGTTTTATAAACGTTTTGGTGGTTTAAAACAGGAAGAAGTGAGTTATTAATTTGCTCTAAAAGCAAGTTTAAATTTTTAAAGGAATAAACAATGCCGTGCTATGCTATTGATGGTGTAATTCCAGTCGTGAGCGCCAAAGCTTATGTGCATCCCACTGCTGTTTTAATTGGTGATGTCATTATAGAAGAGGGCGTGTATATTGGCCCTTTTGCCGCGCTCCGTGCAGATTTTGGTGGCATTCATATTCATCGAAATGCAAACGTGCAAGACTCTTGTACCATTCATGGTTTCCCGAATTATGTGACCACCGTTGAAGAATTTGGGCATATCGGACATGGCGCGATTTTACATGGCTGTATGATTCGTAAAAATGTATTGGTGGGCATGAACAGTGTAATTCTGGATGAATCTGATATTGGTGAAAATACGATTATTGGCGCCAACAGTACAGTGAAAGCAAAGGCGACGATACCACCAAACTCATTGGTTTTAGGTAGTCCAGCACGAGTAATCCGTGAGCTTAATGAAAAAGAAGTTGCTTGGAAATTAAAAGGTACTGAACAATATATACAGTTAACCGAGCGGTGTTTGAATACGTTGCAAGAAGTCATCCCCTTATCTGAGTTATCAGTAGACCGACGCACTTCTAAAAGTTTTAATTTGGACTATACAATTAAAACTTAGATTAGCATTTGAAGTGGCTTTGTTGCACAAAGATTTAAAAAATAGAACTTTCCTAAGCTACTCAAATTTAAGAGACAACTTGGGTATAAGGTCGGCCTAATTCCGTAAATTTGTTGAGAACTGCTACGCGTGCATGAATCTCATTCACCTGACTAGGAAAGTTCCTTACGGTTAATTTATCACCTAATAATTTGATGCAATGCATCTTGGTTTCAACTAGGCTTCGGCGGTGATAGCCAGACCATTTTTTCCAGATGGTTCTGCCCAATAGCTTAATGGTTTGAAGTAATCCATTTCGATCACTTGAACTGATTTTAGAATCTTTCTAGGGCTTGGCATTTTTTCTAAGTGGAATGATTGCATGGGCCTGCCGATCTACAATGACCTGTCGGCAGTGTTTCGTGTCATAAGCCCCATCTGTATAGGCAGAATCAATTTGCTCATCTTCAGGGATCTGCTTGAGTAAATCCCCACAGCACTTTTGAATCACTGACATTATTCGTCGTCAGCTGAACCTCGCGTATTTGCAGGGTTTCAGCATCGATACCAATATGTAATTTACGCCATTGGCGACGATATTCAGGCTGATGTTTTTTACGTTTCCATTCTCCTTCACCGAATGCTGACGAACCTTAACAACAATGCAATCTAAATAGACAACAGGATAAAGACTATCGAGTGTTCTATTTTGCCATTCTGTCACTTGTTCAATGACAGCATCCGTCACCTTACTAATAAGGGAGGCAGATACATCGGCATCGTACATTTCTTTAAAGAAAGCAACAATTTCTCTATTTGTCATTCCTTTCGCATATAGCGAAAGAATTTGATCATCCATGCTAGTAATGCGCGTTTGATGCTTCTTAATAATCTGTGGTTCAAAAGAGCCGTCACGATCACGAGGGATATCTAAAGCAAGCTGCCCATCTTGTGTTAGAACTGTTTTGGAGCTAAAACCATTACGTGCATTAGATCCTTTCTTAGGTTGATGCTTTTCATAGCCTAAATGTTCAGAAAGCTCAGTATTCAGAGCGGTTTCGATCATGAACTTTTTAAATATGGCTGTCATTTGGTTTAAATCTTCAGGAGTTTTTAAACCTTTAGCTAATTCAGCTGCCATACTTTTGATTGTAGCTTCATCCATGTGAAGTAACTCTTTTTATTATCCTCAGTAGGATAAATGAAAATTAAGTACTTACACAAAATTTAGAACAGTCCCACTAAACATCTTGTTATAAGCAACAACGTCATCATTTTGAAGTTAAGCTGTATGTGCTTCAGCGTTGATTTTATTGACGCTATTGCCAAAATGTTCCGATGTTGCTCAAGTTAATTAACCTTTTAATTCTGCAGATACAATACCGAAGCCTGCAATCCATTCACTGATATCTTCGTAGCAGTGTGTTGTCATGTCATATTCGCCAATTTCACTAAGGGCAGCAAAGGCAGCCATCCATGAACGAACTTCTTGACCACCACGACCACCGTCACGACGAATTTCAGCTTCTGTCATTGCTTCCATCGCCGCGAAATCAGCATTCTTGAATTTCTCAAGCAATGCGATATCCCATTCAGGACTCAGTGGCACAGACACTGAAGTGTCACCAGCTGCAAGTTTTTGACCCACGGCAATCACTTTGGCTTGACGTGCTTCACGCGCTTCTGGAGTTGGGTTGCGACCTGCGATCAGGAATTCTTCAACTTCAGGAGGCACTGAACCCATTTGCGGTGTCGGTGGATCATGTGAAAGACCACCCGTACCTAAAACAAGGACACGCTCATTTTCAAGGTTTAAAGACTTGATGTATTGACCTACAGCACGACCCAAAGCAATGGTACGCTTTGTGGTTGGCATTGGTGCTGCAGCGCCATTAATAAATACTGGAATGGTTGGGTAACGGTCCAACTGACCTTCACACAAGAAGTGTAATGGCTGAGTCACACCATGGTCCGCTTGCATACGGTAAGAGTATGCAACGTCTACACCCTCGTCCAATACGCGACGAACCATAGCCAAAGCTTTGTCTTCAGGTACATCGATATGGTCATTGTCTTTACCGTAGTCCCAATCGCCTGCTGCTTTTGCACGGATACCCACGCAGAAACTTGGCATTAGGTCATAGAAGAAACCATTGAAATGGTCTGGACCAAAGGTAATAATCAGGGTTGGGTCGTAAGCTTTTACTTCAGCAGACAATGTTTCGAATGCATCACGAACTTTCTGTTCTTGAGCTTTGTCTTGCGGTGAAGCAAATTCCATTAAAGGACTGTGCGATGCACAAATGAGTTTAACGGCCATGCGAGGCTCCTTAAAAGAAAGGCAGCCTAAGAATAGGCTGCCCATACGTCTATTTAAGCAGACTGAGTTTTGCTTCATCCAAGATTCTCGTTGCGACTAATGTCAAACACGACAATTCAGATTGAATTTGGATCAGCGAAACGGTCTGATTAGAAGAACACACTAAGGTTATGTGAGGTATAGGTCACTTGATCAAGCGTGATCTTACGGTTGAAGATTTGGAAGCCTAAGCCGCCTTCAACTTTACGGATCTTGTCATGACGTTTACCACAGTAAATCACCACGTCTTTCTCTTTTTGCGAACGGTATAATAAGTATGTGACGTACACATCATATTCGCCTTCAACTTCAGTAGGCTCAACGATCACGTTAGACACCATGTGTGTGGTACGTGATGGAGGCTCTTCAGCCCATGCCATACCCGTTTCAAGACGCGCTACACGACGCTCTAATAAGAATTTATTGTCGTTAAACACCCAAGTAGTCGGTGGTTCAACTGAACGACGACGGTCACGGGTTTGTGCGTTTGGTGTGGTACGTAGCGTGTAAGAAATATCTTCAGCTAAGGTATCTAACCATTCACGGAATTTCCAATCGTCCAGTAACTTTGCTTCACGGTAAAGGAACTGGCTAATTTGGTGATGAAGTTCTAAGCTGATTTTACTCATTTCATAAGCTCCTTCTCGTATTCGTCAGCCGCAGCTTCGACGTCTTCCCATTTTTCATGGATTAATAAATCTGCCCAACGACGGTACAAGCCACGTGCTGCAGTTTCAGAGAAAATGTAACTCGTGATACCAGGGATACCATCTTCACGGCGTTTTTCACTGCCTTTACCCATCTCAACAATGAGTTGGTTTTGACGTGCTTTGTAACCACGTAAAACTTTCTGGATTTCAACCCAGTTTTCAGAGTCATCTTGCTCAAGGAAACCGGCAGGACCGAAGGCACGAGTCGCAGAACGTTCAAATGCTTCTTTCACTTCTTGAGACGCTTCAGCATCGGCAATACAGAATGCCCAAACTTCAGTTTTGTTTGGACCACGTGGGTGCCATACGCGAAGTGTTGCAGTACCGTTCAACCAAGACAATGTTGGGAACATGGTGTTGTGACCTGCTAAGCGAAGCGCACGTGTTTCACCAAGACGTTCTTTCACTTCCTCATACGTTTCGCGGAAGTAGTTCGCCACTTCACCGTCAACCCAAACGTTAGCGTCTGGTTTTTCTGTGAAGAAGAAGCCTGAACCGTGACCGCGTGAACCGTATTGGATCGCGTCTTTAGCCGTTTCCCAAACTGGACGGGCTGTTTGCGCAGCACCTAGTTTCTTGGTTGAGTCATCGTCTGGTTTTGCGCCAAGAACTTGAATCGCAGAAGCGTGAGAGAACAATGCGTGGTATTGGTCAGATGCGAACTGTTCAGCTGCAAATTTCCAGTTACACTCGATTTCCCATTTGTGTATGCCACCCACAATGACGGTGCCACCTTCACGACGATCTACCACACCGTCTAGGTACCATGCGATATCGCCCATGTATTCTTCTAGGTCAGGGGTTGTTTCATCCCAACAACCGAAGATTAAGCCTTTGTAAGACTTCACACGGTTCACTTCAAGCAGACCCCATTGCTCTTTACATGCACCTTGTGGGTAAGCACGATCTTCAAGAGGGATGTCTTTTAAAGAACCATCAACACCATAAGACCAACCGTGGTACGGGCAAGTGAATGCACGCGTGTTACCACAGTCAGCAAAGCTCACGCGCATAGAGCGGTGACGACATTGGTTCAGGAATGCTTTGATAGAGCCGTCTTTTTGGCGAGCAACGATGATCGGATCTTCACCCATGTAGGTGTTGAAGAAGTCACCAGCCTTAGGAATTTGGCTTTCATGGCAAAGGAATAACCATGTACGACCGAAGACACGTTCAAGTTCTAATTCGTAAATGTCTGGATTTGTATAGATAGATGGCGTGATACGTCCATTTTGTGCATCGACTAAAGCGTCGATTTCGCGCACATCAATTTTTCCACTCATGAAAAATTCTCCTGTGACCTGTCTTGGTGCAAACAAGTAAACTCAACTTTTCAACGATGATGGAATTTTGAGGGAATTTTATGAAATATTTTTTTTATTTTAATTTAGATATTAAATAGATTATTATCGCTATTTTTAATTCCTATTAAATTGGTCGTGATTATGCTTTATTTTTTGTTTTAATTAATGTGTCTTGGTTTATTAATTCCGACTAAAATACTAGTATTATTTCTGGTATTTAAGTGTAAATAATTTATTTTAAATTAAATATCATTATTATGATAATTTTATTAAATTCAATTGCTTGAAATTATTTTTGTGTTTTTTATAATGTTTTATTGGTTATTTTTTTATAAATAAATCCGAGTAAATTGCTCGTGTTTAAAATGGTATTGTTTATTATTTTTTTAGGTTAAATTTTAAAAAAATTTAGATGATATTAATTTATTTTTCTTGCTTGATTATTAAGTTTGCTAGATAAATAAATCAAATATAAATAATGCGTTGGTGCTGAAAGTCATGCTATATCAAACGTAAAGAAGAATTCTCTATGGGCACTTGATGACCCTATACAATGCGATTAGGGAATTTAGTAAAGTTAAGGAAAACGAAATTAAGATGACAAAAAAGATATCAATATTCTATTGAATATGAATTCGATGGCGATGGGGTTATAGAAAAGTTCAGTAGTAGATTTTTTAATTCTTTTGATCAGTCGCCAGTCTTCTAATCCTACATCATCGCTCAGATTCAGTAATTTTAGTTATGTTTCTAAGGTAGGACAGGATCAAAAAAAACTATTAAAAATTTCATTTTAATTAATAGCCTTGCGAATATCTTCTATCTTTTACGACTTAAGTCTAATGAGGTTTTATGAATGAAAGTAGGAATTTAGACAACAGAAATATTGAACAAATCTATATAACGCTAAATTAGTATTTAATTAGATGTTCCTCTGGATGCTCGGGCTTTATCACCAACTACTAATACAAAAAATCGTGATGTATATGAAGTTGTTAAACCTTTGCCTGTAGTACAGGGCAAAGTTATGCTTTGGTTTGATAAAAAAGGAATGGGTATTCAATATGAAACAATAGGGGGGGATAAAAATGACAGTGAAAGAATTGGTTAAAAAGGATATTTAAGGAAAGTTAAAAAATGAAAGATCAAGTACGTTTTTTTATTGCAGAATATTATAAATTATTTGATAGTGTTGGATGAAATATTTATGCAAATGAATATGATGTGTGCACGACGTGAATTTAAAAATGCACAAGAACGTTTTGATCATATGACAATGGTTATAAAAAGTTACTTAGATAGTGAGGAAATTATTGATAAAGAAGCTTTGCCATATATACAAGAAAGAAAAGGTAATCCTTTTGCTGCGATGATGGATATTGACTCCTATATCGATGGAAATATGGCAGGTGTTTGGATCTTCAATAAAGATTTACAAACGTTTAAAAAACTAGCCTATGTCTATTCAAAGCTCAGTGTATTAAAGAGTGTAGAGTATAGTAATCCCATGCCATTCTTTTTTCGTTCGGATTATACGAATGTCAAAGAACCCATGTTTCATATGCTGTTGAGTGATAGCTCTGAAATCAGAGATTTTTTAATTCGTAATATTGAAGACGTTGCGAATGATACTGAAGATTTAGAAGATGAATACGACTTAAATCGTCAAATGATTTACAACACCTTACTGATGCTAGAAGGTAAACAGTTGGAGCGTTTAAAACAACGCAGTCAGAAAGTAATAGAGGCTCCAACGCCAAAGACTAAGCAATTTGCTAAAGAGCTTGAACTGAGAAAACATGATTTTCAGTTTTATTTAGCATTTGCCGAGCAAGATTTAGAAGGAATGAAAACGGCTTTAGAACCATTTTTTACTAAGAAAATAGCACAAGATGCAGCGAAACATACACTCGTCTATTACGATTTTTATTTACAGCCACAAGTTGTTATATATGCAAAATTGGCATCGATGCATGGTTTTGATTTAGGTATAGACCATGAGATTGCACCAAAAGAACTCATTCAATATCAGCCACTCCCTGAAGAAGAATATCAAGATATTGTCGACTTTATGAAGCCATATAAACTTTCGTATCCGTATTCTTATTTGCAAAATTGGATTGATTACTATTTAAGAAAAACAGATCAGCTTTTTCCAGTTTAAAAATTTAAATCTATTGAAAAAAACTTGAACTGGAGCAGGAGGTGATGATTTAAATTTTGCTCCTCCTGGATTTAATCGGAGTAAAAAATAAAGTTTTCTATCACATCATTTCTAAATTCAAATAAATATACAGTGGCGCTTGAAAATTTTCATTTTAATAATGGAATTGATGGGTTCCTTCATGCATTGTGTGATCATAGTGATGATTGCAATTTTCTTGATTGGTATCAAGGTGTTGAAGTGGGTATGGGGCATATAAATTTTAAAAGAAATCCTGTCTATGTATATTGGACGGATTTTCCAGAAAGTCTGTCTTTTGATTTTGATAGTGTGCAAGATGCAGAGCTATTTAAACAATATTTAGAAGAGTTAAATATTTCATAACTTACGGTAGTTGTTGTAATTTCAATTATTACAGCAGCTTCATGAGTTTATGAGTAAGATCAGGTCAAGCAAGCAGTTTCTGAAAAAGAAGAAATTGGTAAACAACTTGCAAGTCAATTAAGCTAGGGGTATGGCGAAGATAAGAACACTGCAGCCCAGTTAGCTGCCCATGCAATATTAGGTGCAACACTGGCTTATATCAAAGCATCAGGAGGAAGCTCTGCAGTTGCCAGTGAAGCGACAGCGACTTACTTTACCAATCAGTATAAAGACAAATTTGCCAAATCCAGTCTTGCATCTCAAACTCGAACAAGAATCTTTTTAAGATGAGCCAAATCTATCCTATTTTCGGCTCACAATATGAGCTGAATATAATATCTAATTAGTTCATCTATTTAATATTTAGGGCAGGTAATAAGAGTGGGAGATTTTTAAAAGAAATGTAGCTCCTTAAGTTTATTTGTTATTTATTCTACCTATCTTTTTAAGAGCATAAAATTACTTAAAAATTTTTTGCGCCTAACAAGCATGAAAAAAATATAAAAATCCCCTATCATTAATGGTTAATTTATTGGTTACTAAAAGAAATTTAATTTAAATAATTTTATTAAAAATCAATAATATAAAATATTATGTGATGCGTATCATACGCATCACATAAAAACTGCTTAAATTTGCTATAATTAAAATCTGCAGTGTCATTAGTGGTTGAGTTTAAATTTATGAGTCTTACGGAAGCGAAGGTACGCCAGGCCAAGCCCAAGGAGAAAGTTTATTTTCTTACAGATGACGATGGCTTAAGTTTGAAGGTGGAATCGAACGGACGTAAATCTTGGAGTTATCGTTATTCAGTAGCAGGGAGCAATAAGCGTCCGCGAGTGAAGTTGGGCGAATATCCTTTCATGTCATTAAAACAGGCAAGAACCGCCCGGGATGAATATAAATTTAATGGTTATAAAAATGAAACAGTACATAAAAAAAATATAAAAACATTTCAAGATATTTGCGAAGAATGGTTGGAGTTTAAAATAAAAAACTCTTTTAAAGATGAACCCCGTTGTGGTGTTATTCAGTTGGCAAAAAAATGTTTAAATCATGAGATTTATCCTGATTTAGGAGATATGCCATTTAATGAAGTGAAACGATATGATTTAGTGACTATCGTTAAAAATATAGAAGCACGTCATGTCAAGGAGCCTGTTAAAAAAGCCTACAGTTATTTAAACCAAATTTATGATTATGCTGTGGCAATGGGTTACTGTGAATATAATATTGCTCACGGATTAAATAAAATATTAATAAAAAATAAAATCAAAAAAAATTATCCTTATTTAAAATCAGAAGATTTACCTAATTTTATAACCAGATTGAGTCAAGTGAATACGGACCCTATCATAAAAAAAGCCTTATTATTTAAACTTTATACTGGAGTTCGTGGGGCTGAACTTCTACTTTGTGAACCACATCATTTTGATTTAGATAATAAAATTTGGAAAATACCGGCTTTGCATATCAAACAGTTCCGACGGAAAGTCATTTTAGGCCATGATATTCCTGATTTCCTTGTCCCTTTGTCAGACCAAGCAATGACTCTGATAAAATCGGCCTTAGCCTGGTCTCATGGTGAAAAATATGTATTTTCTAGTCCCCGTTGTCCAAATAGACCTCTGCATTTTAATACATTAAATATAACCATTCGAAAAATGGGCTATGATAAAGATGAACTATCTGCACATGGTTTACGTTCTACTTTTAGTACCATATTAAATGAATCTGGATTATTTCAATCAAATTGGATTGAAGCGCAACTATCACATACGGATAAAAATAAAACACGGGCAAGCTATAATCATGCTGAATATCTTGTACAACGTATTGAAATGATGCAGTGGTGGGGGAATTATATAGCCAGTCTGATTAAGGATCAGGCTGTACAAGATTAATCTATTAGAAGACTAACCTGGGTGGTCTGCCTTATAAACTAGAAATTTTTATTAGTGATAATAAAAATACTTTAAATGTTTTCTAGCACATAAAAGTCACATTAATGTGTGAAATATCAAATAAATTCACAGTTTATTCACACTCCAAAGCCTAAGCTCACTTCCCAACATATGACGAATTTTTAAATTTCGGCTTATGGCAACTTTATATCATTATTGCTTGGTGCGAACGACAGTCCAAACGAATGATTTAAATATGCAGTTCAATTCTGGCTGCTTTAAGTAAAAAACCGCCAAACAGACTTTATATAAATCTATTAAACCTTGATAAAACGAGTATCTATATGATTTTACAGCAATACAAGATTGTTTTTGGCGGGAGTATGGGGGCTGGAAAATCAGCCGCCATTAAAGCGCTCTCTGACATTCCCGTCATAGAAACCGAAGCCATGAATACTGACATAAATAGGCATAGCAAATATTCCACCACGGTAGGAATCGATTATGGTGAAATCGTGCTTGAGGATGACACCAAAATAGGACTGTATGGTACTCCTGGTCAAGATCGCTTTGATTTTATGTGGTCGATTGTCTGTAAAGGTGCCATTGGTATCGGTATTTTAATTGATCATTTACGTGCAGAGCGTTTGCAAGATTTGCAAACCTATATCAATGCTTTTCAAAGCTATGGGGAAAATATTGTGGTTGGTATTACCCATCTCGATCAACAAGCGGATCAGATGCTCAAAATTTATCGGGATTGGATGAGTTTACACCACTACAATTATCCCATATTTGCAGTCGATGCCAGACAAAAAGATGATGTGCTACTCATGGTTGAGGTCTTAATTGCTGCTATTGAAACTCGCAATATGGCAATGCTTTAAAGGATGAAATTAAAGTGAATATCAATCCTATTTCCCGCCAAATTCCTCAATCATTGATTGAAACCGGCCGTATACAAATTCATGAACTGTTAAATAATGTGAGTGGGCTTGATTTTGTCATGCTGTGTTCCTCTGACGGTTTTCAATTGGCTTTGGCCAGTAAAAAGAAGCTAGAGAATACTGGAAAAATTGCGGCTGTCAGTAGCTCAATTTTAGCGATGGTGTCGGCCTTCATTTCAGAAATCAACTTGATCGGCTGTAAGACACTTTCACTCGATGCAGAGAATGGCCATGTCGTGTTAATGGGTGTAGAACATATCCACTATCCAATGCTGATTGTCGCAGTAGGTTCATCTGATGTTCTGATGGGTCAAATGCGATATGAAGTCAAGAAAGCCTCAGAATTTTTAGCCAAAATAGATGGATAAATTATACCTCCATGAAAAATATGTGATTGATTAATTTTCATGTAATTAACTGTATTTAAATGAATTTAAATTATCTATTGTAGTAACACCTGGCTTAATACGGTTAGAAAATGAAAACATTTTTAAATATTGCTGTGTTCGGGGTGAGTCTGAATGTGCTTGACCAGCTTAAAAGCCAAATATTGTTATCTGTTCCCGGTGACGTACAGGTACGCTGGGTCAATATTGCTGAAAAAAATATTGACCTGCTGATGGTGAATGATGCTTTTTTTGCATCATCCAGCATTCAAAAAATTCTCTCGCAGATTCATATACAGTACCTACGGCTGATCAAAGTTCCTGAACAACAGGGCATGATTGTCGATGACACCTTATCTTATCCTGTAACCCAGTTAGATCATTTACGTGAGTGGTTACAAGAAAAATTCTTTGATTATGAGCCGGATGATCATCTTCATCTGCCTTATACAACTGTAGAACAATCTGTTGCTATCTCGAGTGTATTTGATCAGTGCTTATTAGCTCGAAATGGTTTTATCCAGTTATTCGATTATCAGGGGTTCTTGGCCCTAGTTGATACCATGACCGAGCGTGTCTGGGTCAATCCTGATCATCCAGTGACTGTTTTTGACAAAAGTCTGAATCAAACCTATGCCACGAATCAGTTTGTTCAAGAGATGATTAAGAATATACACGCTCAGGATTTAAGGAGCTGGTTGTGGCAGAAAGCCTATTGTTCTAAGGACATAGAGCTTCGAGAGATTCAGACGAATCAATATTTTAAATTGCAGATCTGGCCAAAATTCGATCCGGGCTATGAACGTCGTAATCTATTAAAAATTGCGACTTGTTTTGCCCAGGGTGCTCAGATTCAAACGGCAATCAATCAATTAAATATTCCAAAACAGCAAATCATCCGCTTTGTTGCACTCACATATATGCTCAAAATGGGTTCATGGATTGACTCTCATGAAGCGAAATTCATGAGAAGCGATGTATCAACTGATCAAGGTCAGATGATCAAAGTGCGCAGTTTTTTTATGAAACTGCGTAAAAAATTAGGTCTTTAAATCAATATTTTTTCCGGGGAAACCCTTAATTTAAGGTAGAAATTAAAATGGCTCGTATCGTTTTAGACAGTTTAACTGCGATGGATGGCTTTATTGCAGCAGCATTAGTAGATAGTGAAAGTGGTTTAGCTTTAGCGGTTCAAGGAACCGGCATAGATTTAGAACTTGCAGCAGCAGGCAATACCGAAGTCGTACGTGCAAAACGTAAAATAGCCAAAGCACTTCAATTAAATGATGATATTGAAGATATTTTAATTACTTTGGGCAAGCAATATCACCTGATTCGCCCTCTTGAAAGCAATGAAAACTTATTTCTTTATCTTGTTTTAGATCGTTCTAAATCAAATTTAGCTATGGCTCGTTTTGAACTAAAAGCATTTGAAAAAGAATTGGACTTTTCTTAATACTGGATTCGAATCAAATTTATCTAAGCATCTCTGCTTGAGATGCTTATTACACTATAACGGCTTTCATTTAATTTAAAAAAGACTTTGTTTAGAATGCATTAAATAAAAAATAACAATGTTCAACTATCGCTATGCAAATTATCATACCTAGTTTTTATAGCTCACCAAGTCGTAAGTAAAATCACTTTTTTACAAACTTTTATTCGACTGATTTGTTATGCTGTCAGATGATTTATAGTCATAGTAAGAAATCTGAAAACATGGATAGTAATAATAAAAAACCTAAACATTCAATTAGATGGTGTAAACAGCCAGAAGCACATGATTATCCTGCTGCAAGTTCTTATTTATGTTTATTGTTGCATCCATCCCTGGTTGAAAAACTGGTGAGCCAGCTACAAGTCGAAACCGTCACTCAGTTTAAAGCCAAAGATATTTTTCGTGCAGCCCAGCTCCCACTACTCGATGAGCACAATTTTCATGTGGCACGTGATTTGAGCAAAATTGAACAGAACAAAGCACTTTCACCTTTGTTATTGGTACGTGATTTAGGAAGGCGTCATTTAATTATCACGGATGGTTATCACCGATTATGTGCGGTCTATCTGCATGATGAAGATGCCCTCATTCCTTGCCAGATGATTTCCTTGACTGTACAGGATATGGCAAGTGTATGAGTACTGCTAAAAAATTCCCGATTTTTGATCTGATTGCGGGTTTATCTATTGCAGGTTTGCTGCTGCCTGAAGCAGTCGCTTATTCCAATATGGTCGGGTTGCCACCGCAAAGTGGTCTGGTGGCATTGGTACTGGGTTTAGTGTTTTATGGTCTGATCGGAAATAGCCGTTTTGCGATTGTCTCTTCGACCTCGTCTTCTGCTGCAGTTATGAGTTCAGGTCTGGCAACCCTAGTCATGTTTTCTTCGCCAGAACGGGCAGGTCTGGCCTATGCACTGGTATTTCTGTCGGGCATTTTACTGGTGATCGCAGGGTTGTTTAAGCTTGGAGATGTGACTCATTTTATTGCAAAACCTGTACTGAAAGGTTTCTCCTTTGGTCTGGCACTCAGCATTGTAGTAAAACAGCTTCCTTCAGTATTACAGGTGCATCCAGAACATAGTGATTTTTTCCATCAGTTGTGGGAAATGTTACAGGCTTATTCGAGCTGGAACTGGTATGCGTTGATCATGGGGCTCTGTACCTTTTTCATTTTGCAATTCACCCAGCGCTATAAAACTATTCCAGTGGCTCTGTTACTGATTATTTTAGGGATTAGTTTCAATGTGATGGGATATACCCAAGCATGGGGGATCCGTTCCGTTGGGCATTTTGAGTTTGTTCTACCAAGTGTTCACTTGCCCCAGTTGAGTATGAATAGCTGGTTGCAACTGGTAGAACTTTCACTGGCCGTTGCACTGATTATCTATGCCGAATCTTATACTTCAATTCGTAGCTCGGCCCTAAAATACCATGATGCAATCCAGCCAAACCGAGACCTGATTGCATTGGGCGTGAGCAATATTTGCTCAGGACTGTTTAAGGGAATGGCGGTTGGTGCAGGCTATTCGGCGACGTCAGCCAATGAGTCTGCAGGAGCAAGAAGCAAAAAATCAGCATGGGCGGCGGCGCTGGCCGTGGTGATTTTTTTGCTGTTTTTTCGCCAGTATATTGCCAATATTCCTGAACCAGTTTTGGCGAGTATTGTGATGTATGCGGTAAGTGGGCATATTCGTTTTGCACCATTTAAACAGTATTTTATCTGGCATAAAGATCGCTTGCTGTCGATTGTTGCAATTTGGGCAGTGATTATTTTTGGTGTGCTCAATGGTTTACTGATTGCAGTAATCGTGAGCGTTTTAATGTTATTGAAAAGCTATGCTGTCCCTCGAATTGCGTGGCTTGGACGTCTCAATGGTGGGCATGATTATGTTGATATCAACCGTTTTCCTGAAGCTGTAGCACCTTATGCTATTTTAATTGCACGGCCTGATCATCCATTGTTTTTTGCCAATGCAGAAAAAATCTGTCATGCGATTGTGCAAAAAGTTTCTGGGCAAAATTATCAACATGTGATTTTGAATCTTGAAGAATGTCCAAGCCTGGATAGCACCAGTATTGAAGAGTTGTTATTGTTGGCTGAGCATTTGCAAGAGCACGGGATTGACCTAAAGTTGGCACGCGTACGCCGTTCAGTCGCACAAACTTTATTGTATGTAAATAGTCCATTATTTCCTCGCTCTAGTTATGATGCACAAAGTGTCGATGATGCCGTAAGCCAGTTAGAAAGTCCTACTTCGGCTGCAAATTGATCGCATGGAGTACGCCATGCGTGCGATATAATTCTGGAAAAATCTACCGAAAACATACCTATTCTTGGTCATCCAGCTAAAATCCGTGAAATGCGAATCTTGCTGGGTAGAGAACAAGAAATGCTGATGGTTATGAGCTGATTGAACGCGCAGAACATTTTCATGTCAGCACACATGCGGTATTTAATGTATGTACTTGTTTAAACTTGATCTGACAGTGACCTTTTTATTGGGTCTGTCAGGTCATATCTGGCAATTAATCAAGAGCAATTGCACAAAATTATTTACAGGTTCATTAAAGATTTTGCACTCATTATTTTATTTTAAAATGATGTTTCTCTGGAATAAGTTTTATTTTTATTTTTTTATAAAGTCGCCCTTGAGCATTTTCTGCTGATTTGGTTACTTTATCTGCAAATTTCTGATCAGACATAAGAATGGCATAAGTTTTATAGCCTATTTCAAGAGCTTCTACTTTATTGCCCTCTTCTTCGAACTGTTCAATTAATTTGTTGATCTTTTTAGCGCTGATATCATTCATGTTTGACTCATTCTATCTTGATTTTTAATTTAGGATTATATTGTTACCGTTATGTTTAAATAAAATGAAAGTTTTTCAAGTAATTGTTTTTTATAAAATTACTTGCAAGATTCGTTAAAAGATATTATTCATTAATTGTTGTTGGGCAATGTAGACTGCTTGTCCATTACTAGGCTGACATTGTATCCAGGTTCCATCTGCTTGTAATTCCCATGCACGCCGATTATCTTTGAGATAATTATTTAACCCATCTTCAAGAATTTGTTTGCGAATTTTTTTATTCTCAATAGGGAAACAGGTTTCGATGCGAGAAAATAAATTACGTCCCATCCAATCTGCACTGGCACAATACAGTTTGCTTTCACCATTATTATAAAAGTAATAAACTCTCGTATGTTCCAAATAACGTCCGACAATTGAACGTACACGAATATTGTCAGAGAGCCCTGCAACTTGTGGTCGTAAGCAACAAATTGAACGAACAATTAAATCGATCTGCACACCCGCTTGTGATGCTTTATAAAGTTCATGAATCAGTTGAGGTTCAGTTAATGCATTTACCTTGATAATAATCTGCGCTTTTTTTCCTGCTTTACTGTTTTTAATTTCCTGCTGTATGAGTTCAAGCAATTGTGAATGAAGCGTAAATGGCGCGTGAAAAAGTTTTTCCAGTTTTATGGTTTTTCCCATACCTGTTAATTCTTGAAAGATTTTATGTACATCTTCACAAATATTAGCATCACTTGTGAGTAACCCATAATCAGTATAGATTTTGGCATTCATCGCATGATAGTTGCCTGTCCCTAAATGGACATAACGTTTAATTTTTTCTGTTTCACGGCGGACAATCAGGATCATTTTGGCGTGGGTTTTATAGCCGACGATACCATATACAACAACTGCTCCAGCTTCTTGTAACACATTAGCAACTTCGATATTTGACTCTTCATCAAAGCGTGCACGCAATTCAATCACGGCGGTGACTTCCTTGCCATTCCGTGCTGCTTCAGCAAGGACTTGTACGATTTCAGAATCTACACCGCTGCGATAAAGTGTTTGCTTTATGGCTAACACATGTGGATCACGTGCTGCCTCTTTCAGCAACTTAATGACCGGAGCAAAAGAGTGAAAAGGGTGGTGTAATAAAACATCTTCGGTTTTTAATACCTCAAAGATAGATTTTTTGCCATACAACACTTTCGGTAATTTTTGTACATAGGCTGGGAAACGTAACTCTGGTAAATTAAAGTTCGATATAAAGCGGGCTAGGTTAACAGGGCCATCAACCAGATAGAGTTGGTCTTGATCAAGATCAAATTGTTCAAGTAAATAATCAGTAATCATTTCTGGACAGTCTTTATTCACTTCAAGTCTGACAGCACGACCAAAACGTCGAGATGAAAGTTCCCCTTTTAAAGCGATTGCTAAATCTTCCACATCCTCTGATACGGTGAGGTCGGCATTTCGCGTTACCCGGAATTGATAACAACCCGTAGTGGTCACCCCTGGAAATAATTCATGAATATGTTGCTGAATGATAGCGGAAAGTAAAATGTAGTGCTCAGCCTCACCAGAAACATGCGTGGGTAATTTAACTAATCTTGGCAATGATCTAGGCGCAGGAACAATCGCTAAATCAATTTTTCGTCCAAAGGCATCGTTTCCTTCCAAAGTGACAATAAAGTTTAAGCTTTTATTGGCTAAACGAGGAAAAGGGTGTGCTGGGTCTAAACTGATGGGGGTTACAACAGGTTGAACTTCATTATGAAAATAATCTTTAATCCATGCTTTATGTTTTTGAAGGATATCGCCATGCTGAATAAAATTAACCCCATTGCCTTGTAGTTGTGGCAGGATATTATAATTCAGAATTTTATATTGTTCCTTGACTGCCTCATGCGCAAGCTTAGAAATAGTCGTCAGTATTTCTGAGATTAATAAATTATCTGGACTGGTCGTATTATTGCTTGACAGCTCAAATTGCTGTATCAAACTAGCTACACGTATTTCAAAAAATTCATCTAGATTTCGCGAAAAAATAATTAAAAAATTTAGTCGCTCAAGTAAAGGGTATTCAGTATCTTTAGCCTGTGCCAATACTCGTTTATGAAATTCAAGTAAGGAAAGATCTCTATTAATATAAGTTTTTAATGTATGTATGGAAGAATTTAAAGGCACATTCAAAGCAGTCATTTATGGCTCTTATATAGTTAGATAACAGGTTCAATTCAATTGAATAACATTCCTAAACCCCTTAGATGAGACAAACTGATTTTCAGTACATTAAATAAGAAAATTACTGTATTAATAAAAGGTTAGAATGGAATTCTATTCAATTTAATATTCTGGGGATATTAAGTTACAGATTTATTAAATTTTATTTATTTATCATTTAAGTGTATGTTATTTATACATTTTAGTGATTTTCTGAACAATTTATTTAGTTTTTCTTTTTGCAGTTATTCAAACCTATCGTTATTTATATTTGCTTACAAAAAAATCAATTCCTTGCAATCGAGCTTTAACCTAGAAAAAGTTAATTTAAGTCTAGATTCCAAGGAATCTTTGTGGATCCACTCAACCATTTTTTCGATTTGATAAAGGTAAAGATATGTCCGAAAGAAAAGTCGCATTTGTGACAGGGGCACTAGGTGGTATTGGTAGTGAGATTTGTCGTCAGCTGGTGAAGGCAAATTATAAAGTTATTGCAACGGTTGTCCCTCGTGAGGAAGACCGTGAAAAGCAGTGGCTAAAAAGTGAGGGGTTCCAACAGAAAGATGTCCGTTTTGTCTTAACGGATCTGACCAATCATGCTGCTGCGACGACCGCGATTCAGGACGCGATAAAGGCTGAAGGTCGTGTAGATGTGTTGGTGAATAATGCGGGCATCACGCGCGATGCAACATTTAAGAAAATGTCATTCGAACAGTGGTCGCAGGTACTCGATACCAATTTAAAGACGCTATTTACGGTGACCCATCCAGTCTTTAATCAAATGCTGGAGCAAAAGCAGGGACGCATTGTTAATATTAGTTCGGTCAATGGTCTGAAAGGACAGTTTGGTCAAGCCAATTATTCAGCCGCAAAAGCGGGCGTGATCGGTTTTACCAAGGCTTTGGCTCAGGAAGGTGCACGTTCCAATGTTTGCGTGAATGTCGTGGCACCGGGCTATACTGCGACACCGATGGTGACTGCCATGCGGGAAGAGGTCATCAAAAGTATTGAAGACCAGATTCCTTTGCAGCGTCTGGCTCAGCCTGAAGAAATTGCAGCGGCAGTCATGTATCTGGTCGGTGAGTATGGCACCTATATTACTGGTGAAACTTTATCGATCAATGGCGGTTTATACATGCAATAAGTCCTGTACTTACTGAGTCATTTTTTTCATTTATTTTTTAACAATAACTAAATTTTAAGCACTATAAATCAGTGGAGTAATACAACATGCTATACGGTGATATCTTTTCAAACATGAATGCTCAGTACAAAAACATCTTTGAACCTTATGCAAAATTTAACAGTCTGGTGGCGAAAAACTTTGCAGATCTAACCAATTTACAACTCAATGCTGCACGTCATTATGCCGATATTACATTGTCGCAAGTATTTGCCAACAGTGAAGTCAAAGACATGCAAACTATGATTAATTGTGGCATGAAGCAAGTAGAAACCATGACCAAACTCAGCCAGCAAATGATTGACGACGGCCAAAAACTGGCGAGTTTGGCAACCGAATTTAAAGCAGAGTTTGACAAGTTAGTTAGCGAATCGATGCCGAACAATAAATAACGGTTAACACCCTAATGAAGATTGAAGACTAGTGAGCGGGGAAGTGGAGATCACTTCCCCGTTTTCTATCCAATTCCTGACCGAAAGTGAGGAATGACCCAGTATGCGGAGTGGTGCAATGCAGCAGAATCTTTTTCAGTTTAATCAGAACGTCCAGCGTTTTTTCGATGTGCATGAAGAAATCTGGAAGAAAGTGCAAGAATTTTACTATGGCGATAATCCACTCAATGATGCATTGAGCAAAGTCAACAGTGAAGATATGACCCTGTTCTTTCAGGCATTAACCAAGAACCCGGCACGTTTGATTGAGATGCAGAGTAAATGGTGGATTGGTCAGATGCAGATCTACCAAAATATCATGCTGCGCAGTGTGAACAAGGATATCCAACCACTAGTGAAACCTGAACCGGGCGATCGCCGTTTCAAAGATTCACTTTGGCAAGAACCGAATTACGATCTCTTGACCCAGTCCTATCTGCATTTTAGTCAATTGGTGCAAGAAATGCTCGACGAGGTTGAAGGTATCCCGGATAAAGTCCGCCAGCGTATCCACTTTTTCACCCGCCAAATGGTGAATGCCTTTTCTCCCGGCAATTTTTTGTGGACTAATCCGGAAGTAGTCCATCAGACGGTACAGGAAAACGGGCAAAACCTGGTGCGTGGCATGGAAATTTTCCATGACGATATCATGAACAGTAGTAAATATCTTTCCGTACGCATGGTCAATAATGACTCGTTCCATTTGGGAAAAGATCTGGCCTATACTCCTGGTGCGGTGGTCTTTGAAACTCCGGTTTTTCAATTGTTACAATACGAAGCGACCACTGAAACTGTATATCAGACACCTATTTTGCTTATCCCGCCATTTATTAATAAATATTATATTCTGGATTTGCGTGAGCAGAACTCTTTTGTGAACTGGTTACGTCAGCAAGGGCACACGGTATTTTTAATGTCCTGGCGTAATCCAGGGGCTGAGCAAAAGGACATGCGCTTTGAGGACCTGATTACGTCCGGTACGGTCGAGGCGATGCGTGTCATTGAGAAAATGACCGGAGAAAAAGAGGTCAATGCCATTGGTTATTGTATCGGCGGAGCGGTGCTTGCTGCGACGCAGGCGTACTATGTGGCGAAACGCCTGAAGAATCCCGTCAAGAGTGCGACCTATCTGGCAACAATGTTGGACTTTGACAATCCAGGCAGTTTGGGGGCTTTTATTAATGAGCCGGTCATTCAAGGGATTGAAACTTTGAATCAACAGGTGGGCTATTTTGATGGACGTATGTTGGCGGTGACCTTTAGCCTGTTACGTGAAAATACCCTGTACTGGAACTATTACATTGAAAATTACCTGAAGGGCCAGCATCCGTCCGACTTTGATATTTTGTACTGGAATAGTGATGGCACCAACATTGCCGCGCATGTGCACAATTTTCTAGTGCGCAACCTGTACCTGAATAACGAACTGATTCAGCCGAATAAGATCAAGGTCAATGGTGTGGGTTTAAACCTGTCGAAAGTGAAAACACCGAACTTTTTTATCTCGACACAGGAAGATCATATTGCACTATGGGATACGTGCTTTAAAGGATCTACCTATTTGGGTGGTGAAAGCACGCTGGTACTCGGCGAATCTGGACATGTGGCAGGAATTGTCAATCCGCCAAACCGCAACAAATATGGCTGTTATACCAATAATATCCCCTATGAAAACCCGAAACAGTGGCTGGCAGATGCCCAGTTCCATCCAGAATCCTGGTGGTTACGCTGGCAGGAATGGGTCGCACCTTATACCGGCGATCAGGTTCCGGCGCGTACATTAGGTAGTGCAACTTATCCTGTCAAGGAAGCAGCCCCAGGCAGTTATGTACAGGTCAGTCTGTTTTAGCATTTAGGCATTCTCACTGCAGGCCAATAGTATTGGGGCAAGAGTATCAAACAAGATGCAAGGTAAAAATAGGAAATAAAATGAAAGAAGTTGTGATTGTTGCTGCAAAACGTACTGCGATTGGAAGTTTTTTGGGGGGTCTGGCCAGTGTCAGTGCACCGCAGTTAGGAAAGGTGGTGATTGGTGCGGTATTAGATGCTGCCAGAGTAAAGCCAGAACAGGTAGATCAGGTCATTATGGGGAATGTGTTGACTGCAGGTGTGGGACAGAATCCAGCACGTCAGGCGGCAATTGCTGCGGGTATTCCAGTTTCAGTACCCGCTTCGACCTTGAATGTGGTGTGTGGTTCGGGACTGCGCGCTGTTCATTTGGCCGCACAGGCGATTGCCACTGGTGAAGCCGATATTGTCGTGGCAGGTGGTCAGGAGTCGATGTCACAAAGTGCCCATATTATCCAGATGCGTAACGGGCAGAAGATGGGTAATGCGCAATTGGTAGACAGCATGATCTATGATGGTCTGACCGATGTGTATAACCAGTATCACATGGGAATTACCGCTGAGAATATTGTGGAAAAACTGTCGATTAGCCGTGAAGAGCAGGATGCTTTGGCACTATCGTCTCAGCAACGTGCAGTCAAAGCACAGGCGGAAGGTAAATTTGACGCAGAAATAGTGCCGGTGCAAGTGCCACAACGTAAAGGTGATCCTTTAATTTTTGACCATGATGAATATATCAAAGCCGAGACGAATCAACAGAGTCTAGCCAAGCTGCGCCCAGCCTTTAAAAAGGATGGAACGGTGACTGCAGGTAATGCCTCGGGGATTAATGATGGCGCAGCTGCCGTATTGATGATGAGTGCCGATAAAGCAGTAGAGCTCGGTTTACAGCCACTAGCGAAAATTAAAGCGTATAGCATGTCTGGTATTGAGCCGGAAGTGATGGGTCTCGGTCCTGTAAATGCTGTGAGAAAGACGCTAGAAAAAGCAAGCTGGTCTTTGCAAGAGGTTGATCTGGTTGAAGCCAATGAAGCCTTTGCTGCACAAGCCTTAGGGGTGTCTAAAGAATTGGGCCTGAATATGGACAAAGTCAATGTCAACGGTGGAGCTATTGCCTTAGGCCATCCAATTGGAGCCTCAGGCTGTCGAATTCTGGTCACGCTGTTACATGAAATGCAACGCAGTGAAAAGAAAAAAGGACTGGCGACCTTATGTATTGGTGGTGGAATGGGCGTTGCATTAGCAATTGAGCGACCTTAAACATTATTTCTGATTGCGAGAAGCTTTGTTGCATAAAAATTTTCAAACCTACGTGTCCCGAACTGATTTTGAACCGGGTGCTGTATGTTGGTCACTTTTTGGCAACAGGAATCGCTGCTAAAAATTTATGATCATTTAGTAAGTCCCCACTTAAAAATACTACGTGGGGACTTACATCAAGCTAATTGTATGGATTATTCAGGAGGTGCTTTAACCGATACTTACTGAATTAAAACAGCATCTTATATTTTTTCTAGCAAAACTGTCATCAATCATTCATAACGATGTAATGTACAAAAATTAGTCTATTCGAAATTTTAACAAACATTAAAAAATATGAAGACTTTAAAACCACATACCTTATGTCTCAGCTTGGCTTTATTAGGCTGTTCGTTTCCAAGCTATGCACAACTCATGTTCAGTCAATATATTGATGGTTCCTCTAACCGTAAAGGATTAGAAATTTATAATCCTGATGGTAGTACAGTAAATTTAGCAGATTATGAAATTCAGCAATTTAGCAATGGATCAACCACTAAGTCAGCAGCTTTTCCATTACAAGGTACATTGGCAAGCAAAACAAAATACGTTATTGGTCGCTCAGAATTACAGACAGAAATTGGTTCTAAAGTTGATCAGGTTGCAGGACTTTCTTTTAATGGGGATGATGCACTTGTCCTGCTGTATAAAGGTACGCCAATAGATCGTTTTGGTCGAGTGGGGGAAGATCCAGGCACTGGTTGGGGAGTCAGTTTTAGTAGTTATCAAAATAGTTTGTCGCGTACTAAAACTTCAAATAATGTCACTTCAATAGATCCTACGGCAGCATTTGAGTTAGAGAGCGAATGGTCTAAATGGTCTGACCGAAATGCATTCAACAGTTACTTAGGTGCAGTCAATACTGAATCTGCCTTGACTGAAATCAGTTGCAGTACGTCCGATATTCCAATTGCAGACTTACAAACCGCTGCACTCAATCAGCAATATGTCGTCCGTGGTGTCATCACTGCTGATTATCGTTACCAAAATGGTTTTTCCGGGTTTTATATTCAACCCCCAGACAGTAAAGCTAAACTTGGCTTAAGCAACGCCATTTTTGTATATTTACCCGCAAGTAGTACAGTGACTGGTGGAAAAGTAGGTGAAGAGGTTATTTTTAAAGGTCGTCTCACTTCTTATCAGAACCAGCTACAGGTCGATCAACTCAGCAGTAATATTCAAACCTGTAATCAACAAGCTGAAAATCTGGTTAGCGCCACTCCTTTACAATTGCCCTTCTCAAGTTTGACGGATGCAGAAGGTCATAGCCCTAAACGATATCAAGGGATGCTGGTCAAAATACCGCAGACCTTAACAGTTAGTGAAAATTATAATTATGGGCGATATGGTGAGCTATCCTTAAGCTTGGGGCGCTTATATATTCCAACCAATTTATATCCAGCAAAATCACCTGAAGCCGTCAATTTGGCCAAACAAAATTTATTGTCAAAAATTATCCTGGATGATGGTTATAACAATCAAAATAGAACCCCATGGCTGCCGCAAAACTTTAGTGCATTAAACACCTTAAGAAGTGGTTATCAGTTGAAAAATGTTGAAGGAATTCTGGAATATCGTTTCAATACATGGCGTATTCAACCTATTTTAAATAAAACACAGCCGGAAATCATTAAAGACTCAAATTTAAGAACAACGGTACCCGCAAAAGAGTCCAAACAAATTCGTGCCGCTGCTTTTAATGTATTAAATTACGATAATGGGATAGCAAAAGGTTTTCCTACAGAACGCGGTGCAACCTCACAATCCGAGTTTAACAAGCAGCATCAAAAAATCGTGACTGCTTTAAAAACAATTGATGCTGATGTTTATGGATTAATGGAAATTGCCAACAATGGCTATGATGAGAAAAGTGCAGTCGCTTACCTCAGCAAAGCTTTAGGCACCGATTGGAAATATGTCATTCCACCAAAGGTGACCAAACTGGGTACAGATGCAATTGCTGTGGCTATTATTTATAATAGTAAGCGCGTTAAAACTGTGGGAGAGCCTGCAGTCTATGATGATCAGACTCAAAAGAACCGGGTAACGATGGCACAAAGCTTCCAGTCTTTATCTGGCGGGAAAATTTTTACCATTGTACCGAATCATTTAAAATCTAAAGGCAGTTGCCCTGACGATAAAACTTCGCTAGATGCCGATCAAGGTGATGGCCAGGGCTGTTGGAACGCGACACGTTTAACAGCAGTACAAAAATTGATGCAGTGGATTGCAACGAATCCGACCAAAGTGAATAACCCCAATTATTTACTGGTCGGTGACATGAATAGTTACGCTAAAGAAGACCCAATATTGGCATTTGAAAAAGCCAATTATAAGGTTTTGCTAAATGATGAAAAAATTGGTCAGGGTAAAGCAGCCTATAGTTATATTTTTGGCGTAGCCAGTGATGCTAATGGCAATGGCGGTTCAGGAAACTTAGACCATGCCATTGCCGATGCGAACTTATACCAAAGGGTGAAGCGTGCTTTTGCATGGCACATCAATGCGGATGAGCCGACAGCTTTGGATTATAATGAAGAATATAAAACACAAGAGCAAATCACAGCATTCTATAGCGATGATGCATTCCGTTCTTCCGATCATGATCCTGTGATTGTCGATATGGACCTCAATGAGAATGTAGCAAACACTCCGGATAGCAGTGAAATAAGTGGTGGCAGCATGGGAGTATGGTCAATTTTTGCATTAGCCGGGCTTGTTTTAGTTTCCACTCTACGCAGACGTAAATTGAGTTGATTGAATAAAGTATCAATTTAAAAAACTGAAGACATATAGCGGATGGTTGCATTGATGAGCACAGCAAGCATTATTAAATGGTATTTTGCATAATATATCTGGGCCACGATCTTTAGAATCTTAGTGTTACTTTAACCTATAAGGAGAAATATAAAATTTCTCCTTATTTTATTGTGGGAAAATAGCTAAATTCATGAATTTTAAACAATAGTCCTACATGATGGATGATTAAATTATAATCATAAGGGGATGGTTGTGGCCTTTAAAACCAGAAGTATTCAATATTCAAGTATCACATGCAGTTTATTCGTTTCCACTATATTTTTAGCTGGGTGTAATAATGATAGTAAAGACAGTACGAATATAACGCCTGTTATTCAGTCTCAACCGATTGAAGTCAATTTATTGCATATTAACGATAGCCATTCACATTTGGATGAAGAAAGTACCAAATTACTGCTTGAAACCTCTCCAGATAATCGCGAGCAAATCCAGGTTTCAAATGGTGGTTTTGCACGAGTTGCAGCACTGATGAATAGCTTGTCCAGCACGCAGAAAAACCCGATAAAAATTCATTCAGGTGATGCCATTACTGGTGATCTGTACTTTACTTTAAAAGAAGGTGAAGCAGAAGCGGATCTCATGAATACGGTATGTTTCGATACTTTAACGCTAGGTAATCATGAATTTGATAATACGGATGAAGGCTTAAAAAAATTTATTGGTTTCTTGAAAAATAAAGGTAGCTGTAAAAATAAAACACAAGTTTTGAGTGCAAATGTCGAGTTTGGAAAAACCTCAGCACTCTACCAAACTGATCTTGTGAAACCTTATACCATTATGGACAAAGAAGGGCAAAAAATCGGATTAATCGGTCTAACCATTGCAGATAAAACCAAGAATGCCTCTCGTCCTAATGCAGATACCATTTTTAAAGATGAAGTAACCACTGCGCAAAACTATATTGATCAGCTCAAGCAGCAAGGCGTTAATAAGATTATTGTACAGTCTCATTTAGGCTATGGAATGGATAAGGTACTGGCTGCACAATTATCTGGTGTTGACATTATTGTGGGTGGTGATTCACATACCTTGCTGGCTGATGCAAAGCTGAAAAACTATGGAATAAGTCCAGAAGGCGACTACCCATCGACCCTAAAAAATAAAGAGGGTGATCCGGTTTGTGTTGTGCAGGCATGGCAATATGCCTATGTGGTTGGCCAATTAAAAGTAAATTTTGATGCCAACGGAAAAGTTGAAGCTTGTACTGGTAAAGCTAATATATTGATTGGAGATGATTTTAAGCGCACAGCTAAAGATGCTCCAGCCTTGAATTCTACTGAATTAGATGCGATTAAAAAAGACATTGAAAGCAGTAATAGCTTGCGTATTGTTCAGCCTGATGTTGCAGCTTTAGGTATTCTGGGGCCTTATAAAGTCGCTAAAAATTTATTAGGCAAGGAAATTGTTGCGAATGCCCAGGAAAATCTATGCTTGCGTCGTGTACCAGGAACGACAAAAGATACATCACGTTCTACTTTAGGGGATATCTGTAACAAATCAGATTTTACCAATCAGCATGGCGGTGATGTGCAGCAACTCGTGGCTGAAGCATTTTTACAACAAGGTAAAAAGTATTTTAATGCCGATATCTCGATCCAAAATGGCGGTGGTGTCAGGGTAGATCTACCTCAAGGTGATATTTCTGTAGAGAAAATTTATACCGTATTGCCATTTAAAAACACATTAGTGCAATTGAAGGCTACCGGGCTAGAAATTAAAAATGTACTTGAAGATGCGATGGATGCGGTCGTAAATAATAATACTGGCAGTTATCCCTATGCAGGGGGACTACAGTGGGATGTAGATTTATCAAAAACCAAAGGTCAACGTATATCCAACTTAAAAGTTCGCAATACACAGGGACTCTATGAAGCTTTAAATCCAGACCAAACCTATCAAGTGATTACCATTAATTTCCTGGCAGATGGTCAAGATTTTTATAGTAGTTTTAAAAATATCACCGGTGAACGTCGTGTAGAGGTGGGACTGGATTATGCTGAAGCCTTCTTGGATTATGCAAAAAATGAAAAAGTGCTTAAGCGCTTAGCCGTTGAACGCTACAGTACGCAGACTTACAAAGAATAAGCTGATTTGATTAATCCGGGTCAGCCGAATGATGACTGACTCGGAGCATGTAAATCATTATAGTCAAGTTCCGAATCTGGTCTTGGTCAATTTTTCCATTTTTTATCGTATGCGAGCATACTCCAAAATATTGTGCAGCTTTGTCTTTAAAATTTTTGAATGTCTTCAGTCTTCTACTGTAGCACTTCATTCCATTTAAAATCAGTACGGTTAGTAAAATGCACCTCCCGCTTTCATCGCTGGGAACCCTCTTTTCAGATTTTGATAAAATCCAACTCAATGAGGTTGCTTATAATTGCTTGTTGTATCATGGTGCTGATGATAGTGACTTGATTTATGCATTTCATGCTCATCAGATTTATCTTTAGGATTCTTTTGTGGCTGAAGATCCTCTTGATTTGTCTGTTCTTCAGCTCTTTTAGATTCCGATTCATCTTTGGGATGCTGTTGCTTCGTCATTTTATTTATCCTTTTCAAAAATTATAAAATTACCGATTGTTTAACCGACCCAATTAGAATGCGCGGACGCAAAAAAAAGAGATAGTTTTATATTGTATTGGCTTTGTTGCACCAAAGTTCTCGGGATATTTACTATTAAAAAATGGCGAAGCCGTATCTATCACCGCGACTATAGGCATCGTCACAGTCGGGCAGGATGAAACACTGGAAAACGTCATCGAAAGGGCAGATCAGGCCATGTACATGGGAAAACAGCAGGGACGTGACAGAACCGTATTCGCATGATCAGATGGAGTCTAGAACTCAGTTTCGAATAGTCGAGTCACCCCAAATGACTCCGTCCTTCATGATTTAGCACAATTTTCACTTTGCTCTCTACCCCAAAAGCATTCAAGAACTGCTCTCGGCATTAACGTTCAGCCAGCACCTTGGATAATCTTTTAGTATGGGCGATTAATCGGTCCAGCCAGCGTTTTGCAGCCAGCAGTTTTAAGCTTCTGGCTGCACTCAGCCGGTTCAAGGTGGCATATTGCATCACTTCTTCACGTAAAGCTGCCCGATGTTCATCGGTCCACTGTTTGAGATTGGCTACTTCCTGCTTGAAACTTTCAATCTTTTCAGAATCGTCTAAAAAGTCCAGACTGGTTACATAGTGATCAAGAATATTTAAAAAATCTAAAGCTACTTGATAAATATGCGGTTGGGTCCGAATAGCCAATGCATAGGGAACACCCTCCAAATCACTGCGCAGAACACGAATATAAACCATAATCCTTAATAAAGAGGTCAGGCGCTGTTTATCCTGTTGATATTCTGGAACCACGATTTTTTCTAAATAGGCCTCTAGATACTCAATCACTTCATCTAACTGTTGTAATTCTTTTGGGCTCACATTGATGCCCTCCTGAAATGCACGACGTAATATCTCAAACATCTGGATCAGGATTTGAAAAGTCACTTTTTCTGCAGCAATGATGGCCACACTTGGAATATCCAGATTGGATTCATCCAGAATTTCTAGGGCACCGGACTTTTTCTGAGGTAAAAACTTACAAATGAGGTGATTAAAGGGATGGATCAACGGCATAAAAATACATGCGCCGATTAAGCTAAATAAAGTATGAAATGCTGCCACAATGACGACTTCATCCCATTCAGCAATATATTGAATATGATGGTCGGCCCAGTTAAATAAGGGGATCAATAAAAAGAAAGCAAATATCGCACTGACTACATTAAAAACCACATGAACCGCTGCAGTCCGTTTGGCATTCACTGAGCCGCCAATCACAGCCAGAACCGCCGTGGCAACTGTCCCGATATTCTGTCCAATGACCAGTAACAAGGCTTGCTGCAGGTCAATCGCAGTACTGGCTAAAGCCGCTAAAGTCGCCGTAATGGCGGCACTGGAAGACTGTAGCAACACCGTCATGATCAGTCCGATCCAGACCAGAAACAGCTTTTGTCCAAATGAATCATAGTGAAAAATGGACAAATCGACTTGTTGAGCAAGACCTGACATCGCAAGCTGTAATTGCTCAATCCCAAAGAAAATCAGGCCAAAACCTGCAAGAACAAAACCAAATAAGGCCAAACGGCCATGCGTTAATAATTTGAGTAACGCACCTACAGCTATGAGAGGTAAGGCAAAAGTGGTGATAGAAAATTTCACCCCGAGTAAAGCCACCATCCAGCCGGTACTAGTCGTTCCGATATTGGCCCCTATAATCACCCCAATCGCCTGGGAAAAACTCAATACTCCGGCTCCGACAAAACCAATAGTAGCAAGCGTAGTGGCTGTAGATGATTGGACAATTAAGGTCAGACCAATACCAGAACACATTGATTTAAATGGTGTTCCTGTAAATTTGGTCAGCCATAGCCGTAAGGTTTCACCGGCCATGTCCTTAAGACTGTCGGTCATTAAAATCATACCAATCAAGAATAAACCAATACCGCCACAGAGCTGAGCAATAACTTCGAGCACAATTCCCCCAAGGTGTTTTTAGCATCAGCATACCGTCTGATCCAGGCGATGTCATTAACAACAACCCGAGGCATAGGCTTTGGTAGTAGGTATTTGGACCACAGGTTGAGCTCGAAAGCCCTACAGGACTGCAACAAAATACAATCCACGTAAAAAATCACAAAATCTTCATCTGCAGTTTTTTAAGATGAGTCCGGTCAGCTTGATGTGACCAAAACACACAGAGACATAAATTTAAATTTTATCGCTCAATTTTTATTTTAAAAATCAAAGCAATCAGGGGTATGTGGTGCATCGAGTAATTGAATATGTGGGAGCGGACCTGTCACGGATTATTGAAATGGCTTGGGAAGATCGAACCCCATTTGAAGCCATTCAACGTGAGTTTGGCTTGAATGAAGCTGCAGTGATTCGCTTGATGCGGAAAAATATGAAACTGTCGAGTTTTAAAATGTGGCGTGAACGGGTCACCGGCCGAAAAACCAAGCATCTGCAACTGCGTTCACCCGACGTGATACGGGCCTATTGTTCACGGCAATATAAGCGTTTCTAAACGTTTTATTTTGACCGCTGTCTGGACTCACGTTTACATCGTTCAGAACAGTATCGTACTTCCTCCCAGCAGCGTTGCCATTTTTTGCGCCAAGTAAAAGGACGCAAGCAGTGGATACAGATTTTTTCAGGAAGATGCTGTTTTTTCATCGTTTATAACTCATTAATCCGGCTAAGGAGCTGCTGGGCATGGCTGATGATCTGCTGACGATCTTTCAGTTTGTCCAGCTGCCGATAGATCATGCCCATACGTGGATGATTGCGGAATGTCGCCTCATGCCGGATCATGAAATACCAGTACAGGCTGTTAAACGGACAACTGTCCGCTTCGGTACGGGTTTTGACATTGTAGCTACAGTGCTTGCAGTAATCCGACATCTTATGGATGTAATTGCCCGAAGCGGCATAGGGCTTGCTGGCCATCAAGCCGCCATCGGCATGCATCACCATGCCCAGTGTATTCGGCAGTTCTACCCATGCATAGGCATCGGCATAGACGGCCAGATACCACTCACTGACCTGCTGCGGGTCTACACCAGTTAATAGGGCAAAATTTCCGGTCACCATCAGACGCTGGATATGATGCGCATAGGCATGCTGAAAGGTATTGCGGAAACACTCCGCCATACAGTTCATCCGGGTATGGCCGGTCCAGTAAAATTGGGGCAGTGGAGTTGAGTGTTGCAACGCATTGCGACTGGCATATTCCGGCATATACAGCCAGTAAATCCCACGGACATATTCACGCCAACCGAGAATCTGCCGGATAAAACCTTCGACTGCATTTAATGGTGCATGACCGGCATGGTAGGCCGCTTCTGCCGCATCACAGACTTCTTTAGGCAGTAGCAGGCCACAGTTCAAATAAGGCGAGAGCAAGCTGTGAAACAGCGTGTCTGCGCCCTGAACCATGGCATCCTGATAATCACCAAAATAAGGCAGACTATGGGCAATGAAATGCTCCAATGCAAGCAGGGCATTGCTGCGCGTGGTGGCCCAGCGGAAATGGGATAGACTGCCGGGGTGATGGGAAAATTCACGTTCAACCAGTTCCACTACATCCAGATCAATCTGATCATGCTCAAAGTGTAATAGCGCAGGCAAATCTGGGCTGCCTGACCAAGCCTTACGATTGGCACTGTCATAGTTCCATTGCTGTCCTACAGGCTGCTGGCCTTGCATCAAGTAGCTGGTGTGCTTGCGCATTTCCCGATAAAAATATTCCATGCGCAGTGTCTGGTAGCGGCTAGCCCAGTGCCGGAACTGCTCAGGGCTGCAGAAAAAACGCTCGTCATTCAGACACTGTACCGGCAATTGCAATTGCTGGCTCCAGTACTGTTCAATCTGCTGCTGCAAACGGTACTCCCCGCAGTGGGTCATCACCAGTTCTGTGACGGGGAATAGCTGTTGCTGCATCTGCACGAAATCCAGCAGGCTATGAATCGGGCTGCCGGATTGAAAAGCATGGTAACGTACACGCCAGCCGTCAGCTTTAAGTTCCTTGGCAAAATGACGCATGGCACTAAAAATTAGGGTAATCTTCTGCGGATGATGGGCGACATAAGTGGCTTCCTCAACAACTTCGGCCATTAGGATCACATCCTGGGTGCGGTCCAGTACTTTGAGCGTAGCAAGCTGATGATGAAGCTGGTCACCCAGAATTAAACCGAAACGCATACCGATCCCAGATCCGGTGGAAGATAGTGCAATGTAAACGCAGACACTTCAATTTTTTGTGAAAATGTAGATCTATCAGCATACGTGTTAAATGTTTCTGTATCAGATGCCCCTCTACAATTGGACAGAAATCATTAGCATTGGAATAAAAGTCTATTCATGCATAAAAATCTAAAGCCGTTTTATGACACTTGATTTCCATCATTCCTTAACTCATAGCCGATGTGAAAATTATGTGATTTTAATCAAAAGGATACAAATTATTATGATTGTAATTTAGGCACATTGTGCCTAGTATTTTCATTAAAGTTACTTCATGTAAGCTTCCTTAGGTTTGTCCCATACGTCCTCTGTATGGGATTTTTTTTAATTACGGGATCGGAATAAACATGCACTCAAAAGCATATATTTTTAGACAGCAGCAATTGCTAGTGGATGATCATTTTCAGTTGCCACAGGTTGAAAGACTGCAGCATGACCTGGACCTGTCGGAAAATGGCGAGGTGATTGCACGTGATCTAAAAGAAGATGAGACAGTGCCGGAAGGCTATCAGCTGGTTCCTATCAGACAACTGGTGCAAGTCTGGAGCAGGCCACAGTTTGAACAAGCCAGCCGTGCGGTGCAATTACTAGAATGGCGCCATAATCATCGCTTTTGCAGTAAGTGTGGTCATGCAACGCAGCAGCATGCCAGCCAGTATGCCATGGTTTGTCCATCCTGTGGCTATAATCAGTATCCACGCGTTAATCCTTGTGTAATTACCATCATTACCCGGGGCACGGATGAAATTCTGCTGGCAAAGAATGCCCGCAATAAAACCCAAATGTATAGCCTGATTGCTGGCTTTGTTGAAGTTGGAGAAACCTTGGAAGAGGCAGTACGCCGTGAAACGCTGGAAGAAGTGGGGCTGCAGATCAAGAATATTCAATATCTGGCTAGCCAGCCGTGGCCGTTTCCCAGCAACCTGATGATGGCCTTCAGGGCGGAATATCATGCAGGCGAGATTCAGATTCAGGAAGATGAACTCAGCGATGCGCAATTTTTTAAGTTTGATCAGTTCCCCGAGATTCCGTTCAAGGGCAGTATCGCCTATGCCATGATTCAGCATGTGATGCATGGAACGCCAGTTGCAGATGACAGCAAAGAATGGCTTTGAAATTTTGAACAAATTTAGTGGCGCATTCTCGCTCTTTTAAGGGCGAGTTAAGCCACTAGAAATTTAAAATTATTATATCAATCATAAAATATATAAAATGTTAATATATAAGACTTCTTTCATAAATCATTTTTTACTCAGCTCCAAGTTATAGATTCCAGCAATTAAATTGAATCTCAAACCGAGTCTTTTCCCTCTATTTCGATAACGTTCGGCAAGGATCTTG
>NZ_JBIQOB010000021.1:0-69915 GCF_044130285.1 Acinetobacter sp. BSP-28 | reverse complement strand
GAAATAATGGAAAGGCATTCTGACTTTACGGCTTCATCATGACGACGATGCCCAGGTTGACCACGACTGGCATGTGTCAGGCCTGAAACACCATCTTGCCTTAGCTTCTGCAATAACCGTGTGATTTGACGGGTTGAAAGATTCAGAATTTCTGCAGCACGGACTTGTGTAATACGTTGATCTCGAACGTCTTGCAGAACAGCAAGACGTTGTATTTCCTTGTCAGACATAGTGATCAGCATCTCGATTCATATCCAGCCCATGATGTTGATGCGCATCATAGACCAGACATTTTTATTGGTGAGAATACAGACACTTTAAATGGTTTCTAACAAAATCACTTCGTATAATATAGATTATGTTAAATAAAATATTTTTTATTATAATATGATTGTTGTCCTCCACTAACGTTGTTCTGACTTTTATTCAGGTAATGAAACTTTATGTATTTTTGATTTTATGGTGGCGGGAGTTGAACCCCCTAGAGTTCAGCTCTATCAAAATCTATTCTACATAAGCCTTTGTATTTTCAGTTAACCATCTATTCTCGTTTGATAGTCTTTAATAGATATTGAAAAAAATGTGGCAAGCATATACCACTAAACTCACTTAATCTTTACCTCTAATAATTTTAAAGGTTAAAAACCAACCACAATAATCCAATTAAAAATTGAGAAAATTCTGCAAGTTTTTGCATCTTGAATGAGCAAATAATATTCCAGTCTCCTATACATATAAGTTTTCATTATAGTCGTTAAAAATTTTAAACGTGCGAATATGTTAACCTTATTACTATTGCAATAAGAAATTCTCTGTATGCGTATCCATGCTGACTTCTCAAAACCAATTATCATCACACCCCATGATAATCAATGGATCAAATCCCCTGGTGGTGAAGTCAATCGTATGATGCTTGACCGAATAGGTGAAGAAAAAGCACGTGCAACCAGTCTCGTTGAATTTGCTCCAAACTCTCAATTTCCTGAGCATAAGCACCCACTTGGTGAAGAGGTATTGGTGTTATCAGGCGTTTTCACTGAAGATGCAGAACATCATTATCCTGCGGGATGGTATATGCGTAATCCGCATCAGTCAGCACATCATGTCTCTAGTGAAAGTGGTTGTAAAATTTTCGTCAAACTAATGCAAATGACAGAGGATGAATTAGAACCGACACGCATCAATACATATGATCCAAAAAACTGGGTGTTGAGCCAAGGTCGACACACTTGTCCTTTGTTTGAATCAAAATTTGAAAAGACTTTTTTAGAAAAGTTAGAAGCCAATCAGAATTTTTCTGAGACTCTAGAACGAGGTATAGAAGTATTAATTATTGCAGGTGAATTACGCTCTGCTTCAAATATCTATCCTACAGGTACATGGATGCGCTTGCCACTAAAAAGTAATTTAAAATTTTATGCAGCAGCATCTGGTGCAACTATTTATGTCAAAACTGGCCATCTGCAACATGCAATAAATGTATGGGGAAATAAACAATAATATATATTCAAAATTGGTAGCTATTCAGAAATTTCATTCTGAATATTCTATCAACTTTGATATATCCACTCAGCAGTCGGCCACTTCTTCTCATCAATTGATTGTTCTACACAATTTAAAATTTCACGTGAGATGATCCGGACATGCTTGGGAATATTTCTAGTTGAATGTACGGCTAAAGTAATCACTCGAGTAAATGCTGGATCTATAATTGGGATAACTTTTAATAATCCTGCCCTGAACTCATTAACCACAGAAACTAGAGGCAATATAGTATAACCAAACCCCTGAATGACAAGTTGTTTTTGTATATTTAAATCATTCGTTTCCGCATACACATTTAAATCAGATCCATGTTGTTTATAAGCTTGTTCTATTAAAGATCTCAAACGATGAGGATGACAAGGCAAAATTAATGGAAAATTTTCCATATTTTCAAGTTCAAAAAACTTATTTTGTTGTAGTGAGGATTGAGCTGATCCTATTAAAAATAATGGCTCTTTCACTAATGGAGTCAAATCAATTAATTTTGAAGGGGTAGAATCATACATCAAGGCTAAGTCGATATCCCCTGCCTCGAGCCACTCTTTTAAATGTCCAGAATATCCAACTGAGATTTTAACTTGTACTTCAGGATATTTTTCTTTAATCAAGCTCATGATTAAAGTAGAAAGTAATTCGCTAATACTTGATAACACACCAATATGGACTTTTCCTCGAATAATACCTTTACTTGCAGTTAACTCTAGTTTCGCACTCTCAATATCCTCCAAAATTCTTCTAGCATAGGGTTCAAGAACCTTACCATCATCAGTTAAAGCCATGCCATGACGAGATCGATGAAATAGTTTCACCCCTAATTCTTCTTCCAACATTTGGATTTGGCGTGATACCGCTGGCTGTACAATATTCAACATAGCCGCAGCTTTAGTGAGATTTTCAACTTCTAATATCGTAATAAAAGTTCGTAATTGCTTAATGTCCATTTCAATAGTTTTCTAGCATCCATTCCATCAAAATATACTATTTTTATTCTCAATCCATAGCAATATATGATCAAAAACAAGAAAAGATCGAAATAAGGATATTCAAATGAAAAGTACCTTTACTAACTACCAAGAAATTCGTGAAGCAGTCCGTTCACTTTGTGCAGAGTTCCCTGCCGAGTACCATCGTAAAATTGACGAAGAGAAAGCATATCCGGAGGAATTCGTCGATGCTTTAACAAGGGCCGGATGGCTTGCTGCGATGATTCCAGAAGAGTATGGTGGTTCTGGTTTGGGTCTGACTGAAGCTTCCATTATTATGGAAGAGATTAACCGTAGCGGTGGAAATTCAGGTGCATGTCACGGCCAAATGTACAACATGAGCACTCTATTGCGGAATGGTTCAAAAGCGCAGAAAGAATTGTATTTACCTAAAATAGCAACAGGTGAATGGCGCTTACAATCCATGGGTGTAACTGAACCAACTACGGGAACTGATACCACTAAAATACGTACTACTGCCGTAAAAAAAGGTGATCGTTATGTGGTGAATGGTCAAAAAGTTTGGATCTCAAGAGTCCAACACAGCGACTGGATGATTTTACTTGCCCGTACAACTCCATTGGCAGAAGTCACTAAAAAATCTGAAGGTATGTCAATTTTCATGGTAGATATTAAAGAAGCTATGAAATCTGGCATGGTTGTTCAACCAATTCCAAATATGGTGAACCACGAAACGAACGAATTATTTTTTGAAAATTTAGAAATTCCTGAAGAAAACCTGATCGGTGAAGAAGGTAAAGGTTTTAAATATATTTTAGATGGTTTAAATGCAGAACGGACCTTAATTGCAGCTGAATGTATTGGTGATGGTTACTGGTTTATGGATAAAGCCACCCAATACGTTAAAGACCGTGTAGTGTTTGGTCGTCCAATTGGGCAAAACCAAGGGGTGCAATTCCCATTGGCAGAAGCTTTTATTGAAGTTGAAGCAGCCAATTTAATGCGTTTCCGAGCATGTGAATTATTTGATCAAGGTCAAGCTTGTGGTGCTGAGGCAAATATGGCGAAATATTTAGCAGCTAAAGCAAGTTGGGAGGCAGCCAACCACTGCTTACAGTTCCATGGTGGTTTTGGTTTTGCCAATGAATATGACATTGAGCGTAAATTCCGTGAAACACGTTTATATCAAGTTGCACCGATTTCAACCAACCTAATTTTAAGTTACGTAGCTGAACATTTGCTTGATTTACCTCGTTCATTCTAATAAGAGGCAATAAAAATGACTCAACCAACAAAGCCGAATCGTTCTTATTTATTTGTTCCTGCAAACCGTGTTGAGCGTTTTGAAAAAGCGCTCAACACTGGAGCAGATGCAGTCATTATAGATTTAGAAGATGCTGTACCGGCAGAACTGAAAGTTTCAGCACGTAAGATGCTGAAACAGTGGTTGGTTGAGCATCCTGAATATCAAGTTTTGATTCGCGTCAATGCCAAACAAACAGCATGGTTTGCAGAAGATATTCAACTTGCCAAGTTTGATAATGTCAGCGCGATTGTCTTACCCAAAACAGAATCTGCGGCAGATTTGGAGGCTATTATCCAACTGCGAAATATTGCAATTTATCCCTTAATTGAAACACCTTTGGGCTTTGCCAATATACGTGAAATTGCGACTGCGGTAGCAACACGTGCATTAATGTTTGGTTCGATTGATTTTCAATTAGAAATGAATATGCAAGGTTCATATCACGAACTGCTATATTTCCGGAATGAAATTGTTTTAGCTTCCCGCTTGGCGAATATTGAAGCACCTATAGATGGTGTCACCGTAGATTTTAAAGATACTGCTTTAATTCAACTTGAAACTGAACAAGCTAAAAATTTGGGCTTTGCAGGCAAGCTCTGTATCCACCCGAATCAAGTGGAATTAGTAAATCAGGTATTTAGCCCAACGGCTACAGAAATTGAATGGGCAACCCGCGTTTTACAAACTGTTGATGCAGCGCAAGGTCAAGCTGTGAGCTTAAATGGCAAGATGATTGATCTGCCCGTCATTCTCAAAGCTAAACAAATTTTACAACAAGCCACTTTTAGCGCTTAAGTGTTGAAGATGAACCATTCAGATAAGGATATCCAAATGAGAAATTTTGATGCGTGGATTGGAAAAAAAGAAATTTCTAACGATTTTAGCTATGCTCGCCCTGTTGCGATGATGCAGGCTTTACTTAATCAAGAACAAAAAAATCTAGCAGAATTACCATATTTATTTCATTGGTTTTATTTCCTGCCTATCATCAATGCGGGAGATTTAGCTGAAGATGGACACCCCAAAAAAGGTGGATTTTTACCTCCTATCCCCTTCCCGAAAAGAATGTTGGCAGGTGGTCGTCTGCAATTTTTAAAGCCAATTGCGGTCAATCAAAATATTCGTCGTGAATCTGAAATTGCAAAAATTGAACTCAAACACGGTAAAAGTGGCGATATGTATTTTGTCACGGTAAAACACTCTATTTTCGCAGAAGATGAACTCGCCATTATTGAAGAACAAGATATCGTTTACCGTGAAGCCAGTAACCAAATAGCAGCCAAAAAACCAGACTCTGCAAAACCAGTTACTGCCAAACCTTATAGCTATAAAAAACAGTTCCCGATAGATACCGTGACTTTATTCCGTTATTCGGCGCTCACCTTTAATTGTCATAAAATTCACTATGATCGTCCTTATGCCACCCAGCAAGAAGGTTATCCAGGCTTAGTAGTCCATGGTCCTTTACTTGCAACTTTATTACTGCACACCTTTACCCAAGAACATCCTGAGCAAGAAGTCGCAAGTTTTGAATTCCGTGCACTGAATCCTCTATTTGATTTTAATGAATTTTTCATTTGTGGCGATGTACACACGCAAGATGGTGAACTCTGGATTGAAAAAACTGATGGCCAACTTACAATGCAGGCTAAAGTCACTTTTAAATAAGCAATCCAAACCAAAGTAAGGTTCAAATAAAGGAGAAACAACATGCGACCTTTAGAAGGGATTACCGTTATTACTTTGGAACACGCAATTGCAGCACCATTTTGTACTCGCCAACTAGCTGACCTAGGTGCACGTGTCATTAAAATTGAACGCCCCAATGTTGGAGATTTTGCCCGTAAATACGATGAACGTGTCGATGGTATGTCTTCACATTTTGTTTGGACTAATCGCTCTAAAGAAAGCTTAACTTTAGATGTGAAAGCAGAACCTGCACAGGATATTTTAAAACAGCTCATTCAAAGTGCCGATGTATTAGTACAAAATCTTGCACCGGGTGCAGCATCACGCTTAGGACTTTCTTATGCGGCATTAAGTGAAATTAATCCTAAAATTATTGTGTGTGATATTTCAGGCTATGGCGATGACTTGGACAATCCAGGTCCTTATCGTGACAAGAAAGCTTATGACTTATTGATTCAAAGCGAATCAGGGTTTCTCTCCATCACAGGTACGCCCGATGACTATGTCAAAGCAGGGTGTTCAATTGCTGATATTGCAGCAGGTATGTATGCCTATACCAATATTCTAGCAGCGTTACTGGAACGTGAAAAAACAGGTAAAGGCAAACGTATTGACGTATCCATGCTTGAAAGCATGACCGAGTGGATGGGTTATCCCCTATATTATACTTTGCGTGGTGATTCTGCCCCGCCTCGTACAGGTTCTGCGCATGCCACAATTTACCCTTATGGCCCCTTTCCAACAGGTGATCACAAAAAAGTGATGCTTGGTATTCAAAATGAACGTGAGTGGCAGGCATTTTGTCAGATTGTTTTAGAACAGCCTGAATTGGCACAACGTGCTGAGTTTATTAACAACACGCAACGTTCTAAACACCGTGACAGCTTAAGACAAATTATTTTGCAAATTTTTGACCAACTAACGCAGTTACAAGTCATCGAACGTTTGGAAAAAGCCAATATTGCCAATGCCAGTGTCAATGAAATGCAAGATGTTTGGCATCATCCACAACTTCAGGCACGGCAACGCTGGACCGAAGTCGATACACCAATTGGTAAAGTGCCCACACTTAAACCTGTGGGCTTAAAAGATGAAGTAGATTTTGTGATTAAAGCCGTACCAGATTTAGGGCAAAACTCTGCTCAAATTCTCCAAGAATTAGGCTATACAACTGATGAGATTGAAGGATTCATCACACAATCAATTATTTAATATTTTTTCCTTTTGAAAGTGTTGAAATTTATGCGCAGCAATTTCTAGGAAATACCATACATCACAAGGGTACATTCAACAATGGTGATGTTTTACTACCCAAACTCTTCACTTTAATTCTTTAGGTTATCACTCCTCTAGGGGGGTGATTTTAAAAATAGATAAAATAATAAATTTATAAAAACATATTAGGTAAATTTTTGTTTGTAATTTTATTCTTAATAAGGATGCTATTTCGATAGCACCCTTAAAAAACTATACTGCCGTTTTTAATTTAGGCTGAATAAGAATAGGGATAAGTTTTTGTAACTCAGTAATAGAAATATCTTTAACAATTTCTATTACTTTTACCCCATCAGGCTCAATCTCAAAAGTTGCATAATCTGTATAAACTCGACTTACACACTCTAGACCTGTTACAGGGTAACTACATTGCTCCAGGAGTTTAGATTCTCCCTTTTTATTTAAAAGCTCCATTATGATATAAACCTTTTTGGCTCCAACAGCTAAATCCATTGCACCACCAACAGCAGGTACAGCATTAGGAGAACCTGTGTGCCAATTAGCTAAATCTCCTTTAGCTGAAACCTGATAAGCGCCAAGTACGCAAATATCTAGATGCCCACCTCTCATCATGCCAAAGGAGTCAGCGTGATGAAAAAATGAAGCCCCAGGCAATAATGCTATTGGCTCTTTACCTGCATTTATAAGATCCCAATCTTCATGTCCCTGTTCTGCCGCAACCCAACGCCCTAAAATCCCATTTTCCGTATGTAGAAAAACTTCTTTATCTGCATCAAAGTGATTAGCTACAAGTGTTGGTAAACCTATTCCTAAATTAACATAAGCCCCTTCTGGAATATCACGTGCTACACGCGCAGCTATTTGATTTCTAATTTCAATGCTCATGCTACTCCCTCCAAAAGTTGATTACGACAGATCAAAGATTTCACAAAAATACCTGGTGTGATTATATGTTCTGGATTTAACTCTCCTAACTCCACAACTTTAGACACAGAAGCAATTGTATGTTTTGCTGCCATAGCCATTACTGGACCAAAATTACGCGCTGCTTTACGATAAGTTAAATTTCCCCATCGATCGCCCAATTCCGCTTTAATCAGAGCCACATCAACATGTATTGGATATTCCAGTACATAATGTCGCCCATCGATACACTTGGTTTCCTTCCCTTCTGCCAATAGAGTGCCATAACCTGTAGGTGTATAAATTGCTCCCAATCCGACACCTGATGCACGCAATCTTTCAGCTAGATTACCTTGAGGAACTAGCTCCAACTCCAATTTTCCTGCCTGATATAGCTCGTCAAACACATAAGAGTGGCTCATACGAGGAAAAGAGCAAATAATTTTGCGTACTTGCCCAGCTTTTAATAAAGCGGCAATTCCTTCCTCATGATTTCCAGCATTATTACTAACTAATGTTAAGTCCTTAGCACCATGCTCAATAAGTGCATTGATTAAATCTTCAGGCTGACCTGCCCCTCCGAATCCACCAATTGCAATTGTTGAACCATCCTTAATTACAGATACCGCCTCATATGCGCTACTTATTATTTTCGAAATCATTGATCTTTCCATAAAAAGAAGGAATAGCCACATAATGTTCTATCCCTTCTAAAAATCATTAATTATGCAAAATTTAAAATTGCATTTTTAAATTCTTCTGGCTGTTCAACATTACCAATATGTGCAGCACCCTTTACAGCAATTAACTCTGCATTAGGAATCGCATTCGCAAGTTCTTGCATGACACTAACAGGTGTTGATAAATCTTCTGTCCCAGCAATTGCTAAAGTAGGACACTTAATTTCACCAAGCTTTGCACGAACATCAAAATCTGCTACAGCTTTGCAAGTATTCGCATACCCAACAGGATTAAAAGTTATCAGCTCATCAAGTAGGCTTTGGGCAAAAGCATTCGTTTCTGCTGTCCCTGGATTATACCAACGGCTTTTTGTTGCTTCTAAAATAGAATCCAAACCGCCCTCTAATACTTTATTTGCACGATCATGCCAGAAAGCAGGTTCGCCAAATTTAGGTGCTGTACAACACAAAATTAAACGCTCAATACGTTCTGGATATTTTATAGCCAACATTTGACCAATCGCACCACCTAAAGAAAGGCCAGCATACGTAAATTTATCAATATTTAAATGATCAACGACTTCTATTACATCCTCAGCAAATTGTTCAACTGATGATGGCTCTAAACCTAAATTTTGGGATTGACCATGACCTCGGGTATCAAAAGCTACAACAAAAAAATTCTTTGCTAAATCATCTACGATATTGTTCCACATATTAGATGAAGTACCTAATGAGCTTCCTAATACCAATGCCTTATTTCCTTGTTTTCCAAAAGTTTTATAATAAATCATGTGTTCCTCACAATAGTCAATTTGGTATATATCACCACTTATGATTTTGGTTTTTTATGATATATATTCAAATACTATTTTTATATCATCGTCATAGTCAGAGTAGGTCTCAAATGGAATTTAGACTTTTGCGATCTTTTTTAGTTGTTGCAGAAGAACTAAACATTGGTCGGGCAGCGAAGCGTTTATTTATCGCACAACCACCGCTATCGAAACAAATTCAACAATTGGAAGAGGAACTTGGTTGCCAGCTCTTTGAAAGGATCCCTAAAGGACTAAAGCTTACTCCTGAAGGTGAAACACTCGTCATTGAAGCAAAAAAAGTGAAACTAGCATTAGAAAATGCTGTTGCTGCAGTGAGTAAATCGAATCAAGGAAGTTTAGGGACTGTTAATATTGGTTTTTCAGGTGCGTTACCAAGTACTGTACTCCCCAAGTTATTTAGCCAAACTGAAAAACTTTATCCAAACATAAACTTCCAGATTCATCGTAAATCAAACTCAAATTTAGTTTTAGAAAGTGTCGCTAACGGGGATATTGATGCTGGTATTGTTTTATTACCAATTTCTACTCTAGGTATTTCACATACCGCCATTAGCAAACACAATCTAATCGTAGCATTACCTAAACATCATAAGCTGGCACACAAAAAATCTGTTTCAATGCATGAATTAAGGGATGAAAAATTTATTACGAATCATGCATACAAAGGTTCTGTCATTCGTGAAGTTTCAATTAAAGCATGCGTTAATGCTGGATTTAATCCGAACATTTACAAAGAAACAGATGACACTTATGCAATATTAATTTTAGTTGCTGCTGGATTTGGAATTACGCTGACATTAGAAGGGCTGGAAAGTATTCAGTCTTCAGACATAACTTATCTTCCTCTAGACGACGCTGACTTATGTGTTGAATTAGCAGTAGTATGGCGTGAAGGAAATCCATCAAAGCTTCTCAAAAATGCACTAAGTACTCTACCGAAGAATTTATTATAAATAAAAAACCCACTCAATTGAGTGGGTTTTTTAGATTACTTTATTTTTTTAGAGCAGAAGGATGTTCTGCTAAAGCAGTCACTTGCATTTCCATATATGGAAATAGCGGAAAGCCGGACAATATTTGATGTAATGCATCATTAGACTCAACATCAAAGATACTTACGTTTGAAAATTTTCCAACTACACGCCAAATATGAGGAAACTGTCCATTTTTCATAAACTTTTGTCCATATTCACGTTCTTTCGCAATAATATCAGCCCAAACATCCGGATCAATATCATGTGGTTTTTTTACTGTCATTTGAACCATGTATAACATGCTATACCTCTTCCTTAATGGTTAATACTTTTGATAATTGCAGCCATGCCTTGTCCGCCTCCAATACACATTGAAATCAGACCATACGTACCGCGTGATGATTGAAGTTCGTTAATCAAGGTAGTCATAATACGAGCACCAGTAGCTCCTATTGGATGCCCTAATGAAATACCTGAACCATTTACATTCAATTTGTTGTAATCGGCTTCACTAAAGTTTAAAGCATGTGTGCATGCTAAAAGTTGAGCAGCAAAAGCCTCATTAATTTCGATTCGATCCATATCATTTAAAGTAAGCCCGGTGCTACTTAGAACTTTTTGTATTGCAGGTACAGGACCTATCCCCATAGCAGCACTAGGCACACCAGCAATTGACCAATCCACAATTTCCACTAAAGGTTTAAGCTGCAATTGTTGAACCATTTTCTCACTTGCAATCAAACAAAATGCTGCTGCATCATTTTGTCCTGATGAATTACCAGCAGTAACTGTTGAGCTTGGATCATCCTTATACAATATTGGCTTCAATTTACTTAATTGATCCACTGTTGTATCCGATCTTGGATGTTCATCTGTGTCAATTAATTTACCCTTAACGTTTAAAGGTAAAATTTCATTTTTAAACTTACCTGCATTTATTGCTTTGCATGCTTTCATGTGACTTTCATAAGCTAGCTCATCTTGGGCTGTCCGACTAATATTGAATTGTTTTCTCAAATTTTCAGCCGTCTCAAGCATCCCTCCCTGAATGGGGTTTTTCTGCCCATTTGCATAAATACGTCCATACTTTAGAGAGTCTTTGAGATTGATATCACCAAATCCTCCCCATCTTAATGTCGTACTATAAAAGGGGGCTTGGCTTAAAGATTCAGCTCCTCCAGCAATCACTAAATTAGCTTTACCAGTTTGAATCATCATCATTGCATCAATAATTGCTTGTAAACCAGAAGCACATCGTCGATCTACACTGTACCCACAAACACTATCTGGTAATCCAGCATCTAAAGCTAAAGCCTTTCCAATATTAGCTGCTTCTGCTGTGCCATAACCCTGTCCCACAATCAGCTCATCTAGATGTTTAGCAATTTCAGTATTCTTTGAAACTATATGTTGGATTAATGGAACTGCTAAATCTAATGGGCTTAAGCTTTTAAAAACACCACCCATCTTCCCAATTGGAGTACGAATTGCATCACAAATATATACTTTGGTATTTTTCATAATTAAGACTTCGCTAAATCAATAGTTGCATTTAGAGGCTGAGTCTTTTTATTGAATCGGAAGCCATTAATGGTAATTAGCAAACCAACAACCGTAACGATAACAACGTAGTAGGCTGGTGCCAGGTTATTACCAGTCTCTGCAATTAAATAAGTTGCGATATAAGGTGCCGTACCACCAAGTAGACCATATGCTAAGTTATATGACAGTGCACTTGCGCTATATCGAATATGAGCAGGAAATAATTCAACCATCAATAATGGAGTAATCGTACAGATAAAGCCCATCACGATACCAAAAATACTTAGACCAATAATCGATGTTGTTAAGTCACCCGTACTAAGTAATTGGAAAGCAGGTACAATTAAGATAGACATTACAATTGCTGATACAATCGCTACTTTTGGAATACCTATACGATCAATTAATTTACCCGCAAAATAACACGCAAATGAGAACAAGATTAAAGCGATAATATATACTGATAATGCCTGTGGTCTCGCCATTTGAGCAGCATTAGTCATAAAGGTAATCATATAGCCTGTGAGCATATAGAAGCCTAGACCATTCAAAGATGCCCAACCAAATAGGGTCAACATATTCATTTTTGAAGCTTTGAATGCCTCAACTAAAGGAGCATGCTTTTCTTCTTTAACCTGAGTTTGAATCGCCTGAAATTCTGGAGTTTCTTCTACTTTATTACGTAAATATAAACCGACAATTCCTAATGGACCAGCGATCATAAATGGAACTCGCCATCCCCAAGAGTTAATTACTTCTGGATCTAACAGTTGAGTCATAATTAGACCAACTAATGCTCCACCAATAATACCTAACGCCGTTGCAATAGGATTAATACTACCGTAAAGTGCTTTTTTACCCTTTGGAGCAAACTCAATTACAAAAGAACTTGAGCCTGCATATTCACCACCAGCTGATAGCCCCTGACAAACTCGCCAAACTACCAATAAAATTGGAGCCATCAATCCAATAGACTCATATGTAGGTGTTAAACCGATAGCTAAGGTTGCAATACTCATAAGTAATACTGCAGCAGATAAAGCTTTTTTACGTCCGTGCTTATCTCCATAATGACCAAATATTACGCCACCAATTGGTCTAGCTAAAAAACCAAGCGCGAATACAGCAAATGTCGCCAACAAGCCTGTTGTTGGATTATCTGAAGGGAAAAAGTGTATTGCGATAATAGCGGCAAATTGTGCATACAACACAAAGTCAAACCATTCGACAAAGTTACCAATCCCTGCTGCTGTAATTGCTTTTTTACGAGCTTTTGCATCAATTGTTTTTTGCATTTCACTACTCCTTAATTTTGGTCAATCCAAATCCTATGGAATGCGCAAATTAATTTTTTTGATACTTCTCATTTATTAGAATCAGTTAAAAGTGGACTTTCTGTCTAATACTGATTCAATATCTAATCCATATCATTTTGATATCAACTTAGAATTTATAAATTGCAGCCAAATTCAGACGTGACACATCAACATCACTTCCATTAAAGACTTCTCGATTGCCATAGTGATACTCAACACCTAGATCTAAACTCTTAATTGGTGTGAAATATATATTTGCAGCATAATCCGTGAGGGTTTTATTCATTAAAGGATTGTTTTTAGCGTATGCCGTATCATCAGCGTACTGAAACAACGAAGCTGCTAAGTTCATCCGCCATAAAGGATTAAACTTATGTGAAAAGCCAATTACATAACTATCAAGCTCATTTAAATCCAAGTCATCTTCAGCAGCATTCACAGAAAAATCTCCACCTGCTAAAGCATTATTTGCTGTTGATCCTTGAGCTGTGTAAGGAAGAAATTTCTGATCTCCCTCAATGTGATAATAATTTCCTTGAATTGAGCTAGATGGAGTTATCTGGTACTTCAAACCGGCACCCACTCCCCATCCCAACTTGTCTATATCTTTATCAGCTAAATGTGCTCGTTTTTCATTAACAAATCCTTGTACAAGCCCTGTAATGTCACCATTTTTATAAGTATATTTTGCTGTTAATGCTGGTAGTTCAGAAGAACGGCTGTTCACATACTCCAAAGCAGTTTTTAAATTATGGTGTTCATCCAAAGTAAAATTATATCTAACCTGAGGTACGCGAACCCATGCTGTTCCAAGGAATGCCGTGTAATCAACACTTTCTGTAGCTGTTTCCAAATTCCCTGTTAAAGAAACAGTTTGACCTAATAGCCAATTATTATAATCAATATAAGCATGACGTATTCTTAGCTTGCCATCACCTGAACTACCATCCCAAAAATCGGTTTCGATCTTAGCGTTTAAATCCTTACCATTGATATTTTTCTTTAAATCCACACCTAGTCTTGAGGCGGTTAAGTTAAATTCTGATCGGTTTCCATTTGTTCCTTCTAACGGCACAGAGTTTAACTTCCCAAATGTACCACCGTTAGATGACTCAAAATCAATTGCTCCATCTAAACGTAATTGTCCGTAAAATTTCAAATCATGTTCTGAAAATTGTGACTTAGAGTTATTATTTTTAAGTTGATCTTGTTTAATTTCCTGCTGTTGACTAACTAGATACTGGCGAACTTTACGATCTTCCTCCATTTGCTGTTTTAATAATAAAATTTGATTTTCTAATTCTAGAATCTTTGAGTCGACCTGATTAGCATATGCTGGTGATACCATAATTCCCAACATACAAATAACGAGTTTTTTCTTCATCACATATTCCTTAATATTTTCTATCCATTTCTATGCTTTGCATAGACAAACATAAGATCAGACAAATACAGGCCTAGTGTCTAATATTGTTTAGATATCATCTAAATATTGATTTAGTATTTGTTTTTTTATAGACGAGTATAATTTAGTCAATTTATTCAAAATTATGATGAATACTTGATTAATATTTTTTCTAATAAGAAATACAGATATGCTGCTGTAGCAGTCCATCTCTAACTAAAAGATATCTACAAAATGGGTGGCTATTCACCCACGTATAACTGACAAACCATTAAATATTAAATTCTTTATTTTTATTGTATCAACGCCCTCCTTTGAGAGCGTTTTTTATTATAGTGCTATAAAATAATACCTTAAAATTTCCAAGTATAATCAATGTTTACACGTTGCTCTTTAGCACTTTTAAAGGTTGCCTTTGGACCAAAGTCATTTTTATAATCTTCATGACGTAAACGTACAAACAAACCTTTGACTGGGGTATTTTGGAATTGGTAACTCACCTCTATACCAAACTTTCGTTCCTCAAGCTCTTCACCTGGTTTAAGATTCTTAAGCTCAATTTCCGTGCCTTTTGTATAGCGCGTCATCAACTTTAATCCTGGTATCTGGTCTTTAAAATCATAGTCATAACGGACTGACCAAGCTTTTTCATTTGGGTTCAAAAAGTCAGTTGCCCAAGCATCAATATAAGTATTAGCTTCGCCACCGCTTAGATATGGAAAACCAGTATCACCTGAGTTATGAATATAGCCTGTAGTAAATTTATGATTGTCCACACCTAACGCAACTACGAAATTACCATGGTGATTGTCAATATTCCCAGCAAGCTCGGCTCCAGAATCTACAGTTCTGAAATAGCGGAAATCGGTAAATAAATTATAGCGTTCATTAAAATGGTGGGTATTACGAGCCCAGAAAGTGTATTGATCATATACGTCATCTAAATTGGCATGATACAAGGCAAAGGTCGTTTCAGGACGTAAATAGTAATAGCCGCCGACATAGTAGAGACCATCAGTTTCCACCGATTTGTATTTCATATTGGCGCCAGATAAACGGATTTTCTCCCAATTTGTCGAGTCACGATGATTCACGCGATTGACATACCCTGCCTCAACTTTGATGTTATCTATATCTTTTGACTCAAGTGCTACCCCACGATACGTTTGTGGAAGTAGACGTGCTGGAGAACCGACCAATACCGGATTGACCGGAAACAGCGTACCTACTTTGACCTCAGTCTCTGAAATTTTAGCTTTACCTGTCACACCAATTTCACCAAAGGAATCTACAGGCTCACCATCATCTTCTGCAGGAGTTAAACCTACAGCAGGAAAATATTCTTTTTTACCCCATAAATTAAAGCCAGCACCGGCGTACAAATCAGCACCAAAACCGACAGTTCCTTCAGTAAAGCCTGATTTTGCATTCAAAATAAATCCTTGCACCCATTGTTTGGCTGCAGGCTGAGTTACCTCAGGGTCAGTAAAGTTCCGGTCCAAATAAAAGTTGCGTGCGGTGAGACTGACACTGCTGTCCTTCACAAAATCAGCAAATGTCAGCGTTGGTAAAGTGGTAGCAATAGATAACGCAGTTAAAATAAAATATTTCATTGTCATTTTCCTTAGACAAAAGTTCCCTCTTCCATTGAATTGAATCAATAGAGATTTAAAAAAATTGTTTTCAAAAGCAGCTTGGAAACGGCCTAGATGGCGACTTCCTAATTATTTACGATACTTGTAATACTTCATCTCACTCTCCATAGAATTCTGATAAACATCATCCTGATGCATTTAACGAAGCAGAGTATTTATCTCTATAAATACTCTGCTGTGATTTATACCAGCGTAAATGCTGCACTGGCTTTCGCGACCTCTTTCCCATTTTGATAAGCGACGCTTTCAATATTGGAAATTTTGCGTCCCTGACGAACGAAGTAAACTTCAACATCGACCTCCGCAATATTGCATGGACGTAAGAAAGATAGATTCATCGTCACGGTTGCCGAAGGTGTTCCCTCTTGCGCAATAATGGCAAATAGCCCCATGGCATCATCAAGCATGGAACAAATCATGCCACCCTGCACATGTCCCATCGGATTGGCAAATTCAGCACGAGGCTGGTAGCTTAAGCGTACTTTCCAACCATCTTCCTGCTCCACTTTCTGTACCTTGCCGCACAAAAAATGGTGAATTGGAGGGGGCTGTAAGTGTTCAAGAAATGCCTGCACATCAAAGCTCATATCGATTACTCACCAAAGTAGGCATTTTCAAATGCCGTCACCGATGTACCCGCATGCTGCACGCTGTAAGCCAAACCATAAATTTCTGGCAAGACCATGCTGTGATAGAAACGTGCGGTCTGGATTTTGCCTTTCAGGAAGTTGCTGTTGGCATCACCTGCAGCAAGCAATTCAGCAGCTTTCAAAGCGCTTTGCGCCAGCTGCCACGCCCCAACCACAAGACCGGTCAGCATTAAGTATGGTACAGATACGGACAATGCTTGCTTTGCTGACTGTACAAACTGAGCTGCAATGTGTTGACTATTTTCAGAAAGTACTTCAATCGCTGCAGCAAATTCTTTTGCAACATCAGCAAGTTCAGGGTTTGCTTGAATGTCTACTAGTGATTTTTTCATTAGGTCGATTAAGATACCGAGGTTTTTACCTTGATCTTTTACGACTTTACGCCCGACCAAGTCTGCTGCCTGAATCGCTGTTGTACCTTCATAGATCACGCTGATTACCGCATCACGCAAGTACTGAGCAACACCAGTTTCCTCAATGAAGCCTAAACCACCATGTACCTGAATGCCTGTAGTTGTGGTTTTTAGTGCAGTTTCAGTTGCCCATGCTTTGAAGACTGGAATCAGTAAATCTACCAGACCTTGATTGTGGGCACGTATTGCAGAATCTGGATGGCGGAAGCTGATGTCTTGGGCTTGGGCAATAAATAAAGATAAAGCACGCATCGCCTCAACATTCGATTTCATGCTAAGTAACTGACGACGTACATCCGCATGCTCAATAATTGCAACTGGCTTGCCTGTTTCAACATCTGTACCTTGTACACGTTCACGGGCATAGTCTAAAGCCGCCTGATAAGAACGTTCGGTCAGTGCTACACCTTCCATACCAACAGTCAAGCGTGCCATGTTCATCATCACGAACATCGCAACCAGACCTTTGTTTTTCTCGCCAACCAGGTAGCCTATCGCACCTTCATTGTCACCATAAGCCATAACACACGTTGGGCTGGCGTGAATACCGAGTTTATGTTCAATAGATACACAACGTAGATCGTTACGCTCGCCTAAAGAGCCGTCGCTATTCACAAGGAATTTAGGTACCAAGAACAGTGAAATACCGCGTACACCTTCAGGGGCATCTGGCAGACGTGCCAAGACCAAATGCACGATATTGTCGGTAAAATCATGCTCACCAAAAGTGATAAAGATTTTCTGACCATGGATACGGTAAGTACCGTCTCCTTGATCAATCGCTCTGGTTTTTAATGCACCGACGTCTGAACCTGCACCTGGTTCAGTTAAGTTCATGGTTCCACCCCATTCACCAGAGACCAGTTTCGGCAGGTATTGCTGTTTCAGTTCATCCGATGCCGCATGGCTGATCGCTTCAATCGCACCGATGGTCAGGCCAGAACACATCACAAAGGATTTGTTGGCTGACATCATGATTTCATTCACAGCTGTCGACAGGATATAAGGTAAGCCCTGACCACCAAATTCTGGATCCAGTGAGATATTGTTCCAGCCCGCTTGCGTATACTGTGTATATGCTTCTTTGAAGCCTTTTGGTGTAGTGACCACACCATCGGTAATTTTCAGACCTTCACGGTCACCGCTGGCATTGATAGGATCCAGCACATTCGTGGCAAATTTGCCGGCTTCATCCAAAATAGATTCGTAAAGTTCTACACCTAAATCTTCGAGTCCAGGAAGTTGAGCCAGTTGCTCTTGATCAAGTAAATGATTGAAGATAAAGCTTAAATCATTTAAAGGGGCTTTGTAGCTATTCATGCGCTCATTTCCTTGTCTTGCAGTAAACGCCAGTTAATTTTTCCACTTGCGGTTTTTGGGAGTTCTGTGGTGAATTCCACCACTTTGGGCACTTTATAGGCCGACATATTGTCACGGCACCAGTTTCTTAATTCATCTTCATTCATGTGCTGGTTAGCCTTGAGTACCACCACAGCTTTGACGCTTTCACCACGGTCATTTTTGTTACATGGGATAATGCAGTTTTCTAAAATCTTTTCGTTTTGATAAAGAATGCTTTCAACTTCAGATGGCCAGACCTTATAACCTGAGACATTGATCATGCGTTTTAACCGGTCCGCCATAAAGAAATAACCTTCTTCATCGAAGTAGCCAACATCACCAGTTTTAAAGAAGCGCTTGCCATCATGTTCAATAAACGAGGCTTCGGTTGCTTCAGGATTTTTCCAGTAGCCGCTGAACATGCATGGGCTATTGGAAATAATTTCACCACTTTGACGTACACCGAGCTCTTCACCAGTTTCCGGATCTATGATTCGACTATCCACATCAAAAAGAGGCACACCCAAACATTGACGCTTGCCACGACCATACGGATTTAAATGCACCCCTGCCGCCATTTCGGTCATACCCCAGCCCTCGATAAACTCGATTCCGGTTAAGGTTTCAAAGTCCTGGGCAATCGCATGTGGCATACCAGTACCACCGCCATAAACATGGGTGAACGATTTAAAGTTGAATTTATTGACGTCTGGCATCGCAAGTAAATCAACCACCATGGTTGGGATACAGCACCAATGGGTCAGACCATGCAGATCCACTACTTGCGCTGCACATAAACGATCCCAACGAGTCATTAAATAAGTCGTTGCACCCAGCCAGATCGGTAGACACATGGCATTGACCATGCCAGTGACATGAAAAAATGGCGTCACGGACAATACTTTTGCCGTATTATTCCACGGACTCCAGTTAATTTGGGTCAGAATTTGCGCGACCAAAGCACGGTGACTGAGCATGCAGCCTTTCGGGTGTGCAGTTGTACCAGAGGTATATAAAATTACCGCGAGATCTTCGCCTGAGCGCGTGGCTTCTGTCTCAATTTCGGCATGCTGTAAGGCCGTTTGGAAATAAATAACAGAGGACGTTTCAGTGACTGCTGGTGCTTGTAGTACCGTTTCTGGAATAACAAATTTAGTTGGGGTAAAAATGTCATCACCATAACGTGCGGCAATGATTTTTTCCAAACAGGTCTTACCGAGCAAACTTTCAAATTCAGCAACCAGTTCTGAACCGACAATCGCGACTTTGCTTTCAGTGTCCGAGACATACCATTCCAGCTCCAATGCCTTATTCATTGGGTTAACCGGTACCGCTACGGCATCGCAACGTAAAATGGCATAGTACGCCACAATAAATGACACACTGTTTTGCATGCTAATCACGACACGGTCGCCAGCTTGGACATTTGCCTGTTGCTGTAAATAACCAGCAAAACGGTTCACACGTTCATTTAAAGTCGCATAATCCACTTGGCTGCCATAATAATTCACTGCCACTTTGTCTGGATAACGTTTGGCATTGGTTGCTAGATGCTCGTACAAACCGGTCTGCGGATACGACAAGTGTTTCGATAAATGACGTGGCCAATGATTAAAATGTAATGTGCTCATCTTTTATTTACCCTCTGGGTGCTCCAGCGCTATATCAAAATCTACTGGAGTCACCACATCCTTTTAATTTTGAATCTGTCCTTTGATCTTTTTAAGATGCTAATTGAGCGAGCAAATCCGGTACTTGCCAGAATGAAGCATCTGTTGTCGGGTCTTGGGCAAACTGTTGCATCGCTGCAATCATGTTGTCCAAGCCCTGCTCTGTAGCGTAGAACATTGGACCACCACGCCAACGAGGGAAGCCATAGCCAGCCAGATACACCACATCAATATCCGATTGACGTAAGGCAATCCCCTCTTCCAACAGGCGGAATCCTTCATTGGCTAGAGCATAAATACAACGTGCCACAATTTCTTCATCACTAAAGTTTTTCACTTGAATGCCACGTTCAGTTCGGTAGACATCAATCATGGCCAACACTTCGGCATCATGCTCACCCCGGCGGTTACCCTGGCTATAGTCATACCAGCCCTTTTGGGTTTTCTGCCCCAGGCGTTTTGCTTCTACCAGCTGGTCAGCGATCCCAGAGAATTTTTTATTTGGATCCAGTTTTAGCTGCTGTTTTCGGATCAGGTAACCAATGTCATTGCCTGCCATATCACACATGCGGAATGGTCCCATCGCCATGCCCCAGTTTTCCAACGCACTGTCTATTTGATATGGTGATGCGCCTGCATCAATCAGCAAACCTGCAATACGCAAATATTCATTCAGCATCCGGTTGCCAATAAAGCCATCACAGACGCCAGCTACCACAGCGACTTTGCGTAGACGCTTACCAATCTCTAAAGCCGTCATCAAAGTGCTGTCATCTGTGGTATTGGTACGAATCACTTCAAGTAGTGGCATCACTTGTGCTGGACTAAAGAAATGTAGCCCGACCACAGACTCAGGACGAGAGGTTTGCTGTGCCAGTACATTTAAATCGAGTGTTGAGGTATTACTGGCCAATACAGCATGCGGTGGCAAATATTGATCCATTTGTTTGAGAACAGAGGTTTTAACATCCCAATCCTCAAATACGGCTTCTAGAGCCAAATCCACCTGTGCAAGGGCTGAATATTCAAGACTAGTGCTTAAATTAGCTTGGATGGCTTGGGCTTTTTCTTCGGTTAAACGTCCTTTGGCGACCTGAGATGCAAAATGCTTTTGAATCAGGCTTAAACCACGCTCGAGGCCTTCTTGCTGCTTTTCAATTAAAGTGACTGGGAAACCGGCTTGCAAGAAACAAATTGCAATACCACTCCCCATCGTTCCAGCGCCAATGACTGCAACTTTTTCAATGTTTTTGGCACATGCATCTGCACTTAAATCCGGAATATTTTTCGCTTCACGTTCTGCAAAAAAGGCATGTCTTAAGCTTTTAGATACCGAGGATGTGGTCAAGCTTTGGAACAATACCTGCTCTTTGGCAAAACCTTGCTCAAAATCTAAAGTGACTGCCGCCTCTACCGCATTGATAATGGCATGCTGGACCACATTTTGCGGTTTAGTCCCGGCAGCATCTCGTTTGGCTTGTAGAAGCTCTACCAATGCATCGTTGAGTTCCAAGGTTATATGTTTAATATGCGGTGCTTTTTGAACAGTAACTGCAAATTCTATTGCAGCTTGTTTTGCATCTGCATCTGTCAGCACATCTAGTAATGGAGTTTCAGCAAGTAAGGCAAGCTTGAGTGGCTTGCCGGTTAAAATGGCATCTAATGCTGCTTCAGCCCCAATATAACGCGGTAACAATTGCGTGCCTGCTGCACCTGGCAACAAACCTAGATGTACTTCAGGCAATGCCAACTGTGCTTTGGCATGCACCACACGATGATGACAGGCTAGTGCCAACTCTAACCCACCACCCAAAGCAGTTCCTGAAATTGCAGCAACCACTGGTTTATCTGCATCAGATAGCAAATGTACTAAATCATGCAAAGATGGAAACTGAAGATGAGTGCCTGCGGAAAACTCGGCAATATCTGCACCCGCACTAAATGCCTTGTTTAAACCTGCCAGGACGATTGATTCAACCTCTGCATCTGCCAACAATTGCTGGATCGCTTGATACAAATCTGCACGCAGTGCATGCGAGAGCACATTTAATTTTTCAGTTTGAAAATTGACAATGCCAACTTGACCTTGTTTTTCAATCAGAATTTGATTTACAGAACTCATGCTCATCTTCCATTTATTCATTTAAAAAACTGCAGTACCAAATCCAGACTCAATACTGCATCACGGGTTTTATGCTTGTGCTTGAGCACGTTTTTGCATGGTGCCCAGTAAAATGAGGATCAGAACTGCAGCAATGATGATGCCTGGGATACAGGTCGCAATCAGTCCTGTAGCCCCACTACCCATAGCCAAGAATTGACCTGCCAGTGCTGGGCCTGTCATCGCACCAAAACGACCAACTGTCATGGCTGTTCCTACGCCTGTTCCACGCATTTGTGTTGGATACACTTGGCTACCCAAGGCATACAGCACCATTTGACCACCAATCGTGAAACATCCTACAAGTGCACCAGCAAAGTACATTGCTGTGACGGTATCAAAGCTATTCAATGCCACCAGACCGATAACAATGCCGCTATACATCAACAGAATGACGTTCTTCATTTTCCAGCGGTCCACTAAAATACCGAGCACAATCGTGCCGATGAATGCACCCACCGAGAAGAACATTTGCACCATGGTTGCTTCTTGTTTCTTGAAGCCTAATTCCATGAGTAAGGATGGCAACCAGTTCAGCAGCATGTACACCACCATCATGGTGAAGAAATAGCCCACCCAGAGTAGGAGTGTTGGCATACGGAAATACTGGTTGAATAAATCGCTGAATTTGGTCGCTGCAATTTGATTGGTATTTTGCTGGGTTGCCAGGAACGCGCGTGATTCTGGTAAAAACAGCATCATTAGTGGAATGACCAACAACGGCAGCACACCACCAACATAGAAAATCACTTTCCAATCAGCTGCCAGTGATGTACTTGCCAACAACGACACAGCAATACCACCTATAGGCATACCGCAATACATCAGTGAAATGGCGCGACCACGCGCTTTCTCACTTACTGCTTCTGAAGCCAATGCCACCAGGTTGGGCAAGGCTGCACCCAGACCAACACCAGTCATAAAGCGTGCGAAAAGCAGACCTGAGTAAGAGGTCACCCATGCTGTCAGAATTGAAAATAAACCGAAAAGCGCAACTGAAATGATTAAAACTTTTTTACGGCCAATGCGGTCACCTAAACGACCACCCACAATTCCACCAGGTAATAAACCTAAAATTGCGGCACTAAAGAATAATCCTAAAGCAGATTTATCCAAGCCAAAGTGAGCACCGACACCGGCAGCTGCAACACCTGCAGATTGCAAATCAATTCCCTCAATAAATGCAATGAGGAAACAGATCAAGATTGTCATCACAGCATTACGCTGTGTATTTTGTTGTTGTTCCATGCAACATACCCTTTTTGTTTTGCTGTCCTAGCAAAAACAAATTAATTTGATCTGGATATATTGTCAAGCAAGCTTGACGTTTATTTAAATTAGCCAAAGGTATTAGGCGTCACAAAACTGAAATTTTTGTTATATTGATCAAGGCTTTCTTAACGTAAAAAAAATTGTGAAATCACTAAGAGTATTACTACGCACCCGCCTTGAATGGATTGAAGAGCATTTGATGCAGAATGCTGAAAAGAACGGCTATGGGTACGTAACTCCCTCAATGGCAAGGCTTTATAGTTATTTAGGTAATGCCCCTGTACCAATGTCTGAATTGGCGCGCAGATTAAAAATCTCCAGGCAAGCGGTACATCAATTAGTCAATGAAGGGATCCATTCGGGTTTTCTGGAATTGCTTGACAGCCCGAATGATAAAAGGGTCAAAATGGTACAGTTCAGTTTGGAAGGGCAAAAAATGGCGTCCGTTGCAATTGCTGAAATTAATAAGGCAGAAGAAGAACTTAAACAGTATATTGGAGCTGAAAATGTCCAGGACCTAAGACGAATTTTAGAATTAAAATGGCCAGAAGATTAATTGATCACTAGCCATTTATAAATGCAAAGCCTGTTTGATATAAAAGTTCATTAAATCGGTGCGCCCACCTACCGATTTTTGATAATAAGTTGAGCTTAATAATAAGCAGGCACCATGAGTAATCGTCCAAACATAAGATAAATAATCGCGCACAGCAATTGAACTTCCACAAGATTTTAGAAAATCAACCGTAATATCTTTAACCTCTAAAATTCGTTGCTCGCGTATTGCATAGAGTTGTTCAAATTTATGTTTAAGGCCTCTTTCCTGACTGGTAATTCGTTCTTCAATATTATGAAATAAAACGGTTCTATTCGCATTTTCTAAATGATAAAGCATATAAGTCGTAATACTTTTTTTTACATCCGTTTGATCATTTTTTGCAATATCTAGCAAACGCTGTTCATTCATGATCAGTAATTCTAGGTACAGCTGATTTTTACTATGGAAATACTTATAAATCGTACCCTTGGCAATATCGAGGGCTGTAGCCAAATCACCAACAACAATATCCTGGTTATTTTCCAGCAAGAGTTGTTCTGTCACCTCCAAGATCTTTTGCTTTTGTAAAAAGATTTTTTGGTGGCGTGTGATAGTCATACAATTTCAACTCAATACGAATCAATAAATCTGATATAAATTGATATCATCATATATTGAATAATCACGCCGGATTTTGTCAAGTTTAATTGACAAAATATATAATATCTGTATTTAAAATAATGAACTAAGGGAATTTAACATTCTTATATAATTTTAAAAGACCGTGTTTTGTAAGCCTACAATCAATGGTTTATTCAGTGCTTAAACTTGGTGATTACTCACAGTAGAATCAAAATCAGTAGATATAAATTAAATGGGCTATTTCTAATTTTCTATTCAGCCAAAGAATTGTTACGGTTGATATTGAAGATGATGTCTTAAATATATCGAGAGATGTTCTACAATTCAAAACTCAGACATGGTTCCAATGGTCAGCGTTCTCCATTAGATTATGAAAAGACCCATCAAATGGACTGCCACCACTCTCCTAGACATCGAAAAGCATACACAAATATTACTCTTGAAATCGAACTATAATCATATGGAAAACTTGAACTGTCTAATATTTAACTAAAAGATGTCTCTTTAGGGCTACTACAAAACACAACAAAGATTCACTTAGACTGAAAGCAAGATGAGTTATATTTTTTAAATGATACTTTCAATCCAAAACCCTTTGAATATGGATTTAAAGTAAATCGTAGATATGCACAATATGGTCTAGGTTATTCGGAGGCAGTAACAACGAGGCTATTATTTCTAGGCATCAATCAGAGCTGTGTTTAAAATAACAAAGGGGTTTTTTATGAATTCCACGACAAGCAACATAGCATTTAAAGGTAATGACCGCCTGCTGTTTGGCATCATTATGGGGGTTATAGCCTTCTGGCTATTTGCCCAAACGACTCTCAATATTGCACCCGACATGAGTCGTGACTTGGGTATGACAGCCAATAGCATGAACATCGCAGTGGCAATCACCGCCCTGTTTTCTGGCATCTTCATTGTCGTCATGGGTGGGCTAGCCGACCGGATTGGTCGCATGAAGATTGTGCGCATTGGTTTCTACCTCAACATCATTGGCTCTTTACTCGTTGCTCTGACACCGGCAGGTGACCTTGCTTTACCAGTCCTATTGATTGGACGTGCGCTGCAAGGCCTTTCGGCGGCATGTATCATGCCAGCCAGCTTAGCGGTCGTAAAAGCCTATTGGGACGGTGCAGACCGTCAGCGTGCGATCAGTATGTGGTCCATCGGCTCATGGGGCGGCTCCGGCCTGTGTGCATTGTTTGGCGGCCTGATGTCACAAAACTTTGGCTGGCGCTCAATCTTTTTCGTGTCAATTTCAGTGTGCCTATTGGGCCTGTGGATGATGCGTGGTACACCGGAGAGCAAGGCTGAAACCAGGGGTGACTATAAATTTGACCTACCAGGTGTGCTGACCTTCATGATTGCCATGGTAGCGTTGCAAGTAGTCGTCACTCAGGGCAATAAGTTTGGCTGGGCCAGCCCATTATCGCTCGGACTGATCGCTATAACAGTGGTGGTTGGCACCATGTTTCTAAAAATTGAATCGAAGTCACCCAATGCTTTCTTCGACTTCAGCCTGTTCAAGAACACCACTTACACCGGCGCGACAATTTCCAACTTTCTACTAAACGCAGTAGCTGGCACGCTGATCGTATCCTTGCAATTGGTACAATTCGGTGGAAACATGACAGCTCAGGCTGCCGGTATGCTGACCTTAGGCTATGCAATTGCAATCATCGCTTTCATCCGTGTCGGCGAGAAATTATTGAAACTTTATGGTGCGCGTAAACCGATGATCTGGGGCTGCCTCATCACCGGCTTGTCAATTGTACTGCTATCACCGGCTAATCTACTCCTGACAGACTACAAGATTCTCGCCATGATCGGCTATACGCTATTTGGTGTAGGTTTGGCTTTCTATGCCACCCCCTCTACCGATGCGGCCCTAGCCAACTTGCCTGATGCCCAGGCGGGTGCCGGTTCAGGTATCTACAAAATGGCTTCGTCACTTGGTGCCGCCTTTGGCGTAGCGATCTCAGCAGCAATTTTCACTGCATTTAGCGCCAACAATGAAAGCATCATGTGGCTGGAAGGCGTGATTACCTTTTCCGGCCGGCAGGACAACCTGGCCGTGCGTGAGGCCGCCATCATGGCACTGGGATTCAACGTGCTGATGATCGTGGTTGCGATTATATCGATCATGCTCACTATCCCAAAAGGTAAGAAGAAAACTTAATATTTAGATCGTTAGCATGCCCAAGTTGGAGAGGATTGCAGGTGTAATCAGGTCTACATACTCCCTTCTTCTACCGGATTTAGAGTGCTATGAGGCACGCGAATTTTATGCATAATGCTTTTGAATCCATAGGTTTTTAAATCAAAAAATTAAAAGGCCCTAATCTTTCGACTAGGCCTTTTAAATATGCAACAGGGAAAAAAACTTGAGCTCGAGGCTCCATTTAAGATAACAATTGAGTTCCAGTTGAATTAATACAAGGTAAAATATTCAACATCAATGTGTCTCCATCTACCCACCAGACCAGTATTATAGCCAAGTTAATGCTGCAGCCAGCATGGCTTCCAAACCCGTTTTCACAGTCGGATCCAGTTCTATTTTAAATAAAGATGAATGGTTGGCAGGAATTTTTGCCACCGTATCGTTTTGTACGGCCTGTTCCCATTGATTGACCTCTGTGGAACCTACAAACCAGAACACATAAGGAACGCCCCATTTACGGCCAAAGTAACTGAAGTCTTCACTGGCGGTGACAGGTGCTGTGACATAAGCCCGTTCAGCAAAAAAATCGATAAAACTTTGTTCCAGCTTAGCGGTTGCCTGTAGATCATTTTCAGTGACAGGATAACTGTTAATAAATTTGATCTCAGGCTCATTTGCGCCTGAAGCATGACTTTCACAGCTACAGATACGTTTGACCGAATTCAACATCTTATCTCGGACAGAATCTTTATAACTGCGCATATTCAATTTCATCACGGCAGTATCAGGAATAATATTTTCTTTGGTTCCTGCTTGAATACTGCCAATGGTTAACACGGCACTCTCTTGAGGGGAAATTTCCCGGGAAACAATCGATTGCAAGCGCACTGCACTATAGGCGGCCATCATGACTGGATCAATCGAATTTTGTGGCATCGAACCATGTGCTCCCCGACCATGAAAGGTAATATGTAAACTATCACCCGCAGTTAAAATGGCACCTGCCTTATAGCCCACCGTGCCAGCTTTTCCTACCATCACATGCTGTCCCAAAATAATATCGGGCTTAGGAAATTTATCTTGCATATCTTCAATCATGGCCAATGCGCCTTGAGCAACTTCTTCACCCGGTTGAAACACCAGCATCAAGGTTCCGCTCCAGACTTCTTTATGCTGGGACAGAATTTTTGCAACGCCCATGAGCCATGCAACATGTAAATCATGTCCACACATGTGAGAGATATCGGTTTTAACTCCTTCAGCAGTTTGGCCTGTGACTTGACTCGCATAAGGCAGGCCAGTTTTTTCTGGCATCGGCAGCGCATCCATATCTGCCCTTAGCATGACCGTATGACCAATGCCATTGGACATGAGAGCTACAACACCAGTGACACCAATTTTTTCATGAATTTCATAGCCTAAAGGTTGCAGATACTCCGCCACTTTTTCAGCAGTTCTGAATTCCTGCATGGAAAGTTCCGGATGTTGGTGAAAATCTTTATAAATGTCAGTGAGTTCTGGAATTAGCTCTATAATTGATTTTTCCAGTGCTTTCATTCGCTTGTTCATCGCACTATCCTTTTAAAATTGGTTTTATTGAGGGCTGAAAAACGGATTGATCATCATTGCTACTGATTAAAACTTTAAAGAACTAAAGCTTGGACTGGCACATTATTTCTAGATCATTTTGTGTGATTTTGGTGAATGAATTTAAACAGTTAATAGATAATATTTTTTTCATAATTCAAAGAACAAGCTATTTTTATTTTAAGTCAGGAATATTTTTTATGGCATAAATTTATTTTAAAAAACAGTTAATAACATTGACATATAGGTAGTGTATTTTTATTAATCAACACGTATTTCTTACTCATCCAAACTCCTGTTTTCCGATAATAGCTCCCATAAGAATAACTGTTAACTCGTTAATTTAACTTGAAATTGATATCTTCTGGACGTAGTACATGTGTTGCAGCAATGGCTAAATCGCCTTCATTTTCAAGGTCTTCATTCATCCATCAGGATGACCATTTTTCCTGCATGACTATTTGTAAATGTTTTAACCCACAATATTTTCAAATCAGTAGTTAAAATAGATCATTCAAATGGGTGACACAGTGATCACCCATTATTTAACTTTTATATCAATTATTTAGAAAAAAGTCTTAAAGCGCTTTTGATCATCAATAAAATCTTTTTTACCAGCAGCTGCTTCTACAGAACCAAATACCAGTTGAGCACGAAGTTTCCAATTTGCTGGAATATTGAATTTTTTAGCCACTTGTTCATCAACAATCGGATTATAGTGCTGTAAGGATGCACCTAAGCCACGCTCTGACAATGCCATCCAAACAGCAAACTGTGCAATCGCTGTCGAGTGTTCTGACCAGATGGGAAAGTTATCCGCATATGCTGCAAACTGTTCCTGTAAACCTTTTACAATATCCTGATCTTCGAAGAATAAAACTGTACCAAATCCTGCTGCAAAGCTGTCAATTTTGTCATTGGTAGCCTGGAAACTGTCAGCTGGGATCATTGGACGCAAAGTTTCTTTGACAATATTCCAAAAGTCCTGATGTGCTTGACCAAACAGGTTCACGATACGAGAAGATTGCGAGTTAAAAGCGGAAGGGCTTAAACGCACTGCTGATCGAATTAATTGATCAACCTCTTGTGGCTCTTCATTCAGGTTTTTTCCAATGCTGTAAATGGTACGACGTTGTGCCAACTGATCCATGAATGTTGTTGGCTCAACTTCATTACAACCCAAAAGGCTTTTTAAAAATGACATATATGCTCCAGGTTCTGCTTTAAAAGCAGCGTTATTCGGTAAGATGGAGCCATATTAATTACTATTCTTTTTGGAATATATCCTTGATATTTACACACAGCGTTCTATTTATAGAACCATGATCATCAAAATTTTTTTTTTACTTTTCATTTACTTAAAAAGCAAAAAAACACTTAACAATTAAAAATATCTATATTATTTAAGTATTTATATATAAAAACTTTGTCTTAAATCTGCATTTCAGCGATTACTGATCACAGTACTCTGTGTATACCACCAAACTTAATTTGGTGGTAATCCCATATAGGCCCGTTGCATAAGTTGCTCAAGTTCTGCATATTCATAAGCTCGAGGATTGTAATAAGGACTATCACAGACAATTCTTGTGACTGTTTGAGGTCCGTCCTCAGGCAAACCAATGTCCTTCAAGGCCATTGGAATATTCAATTTCTGATTTAATTGATAAATTAAATGACCTACTTGCTGATGATCTGTGCCGCCCAATGCACAAGCCAGTTGGGTCATGGCTTCAATATCGGCATTACGGTTGTAATGTACTGAATAGGCTAAACTAATGGCATGGGCTTCGGCATGTGGCAAGTTATAGGTACCACCCAGAGTATGACAAATTTTATGATGAATCGCCATACCGACTGACCCTAGACAAATACCAGCCAACCATGCGCCATAAGTCGCTTTTTCTCGGGCTTCAATATTCTGTGTATCTTCCACAATGACAGGCAACGCATCTTTTAAAGCGCGAATGGCATCCAAAGCCATCATCGTAATAATTGGATTTTTATCCTGAGCATATAATGCCTCGACTGCATGTGCCATCGCATTCATACCGGAACAGGCAGAAATTTTTGCAGGCAGCCGTAGACTTAACTCCGGATCATAAATGACCACTTTAGGCAGCACCTTTAAATCTTTACCGGTGGTTTTAACACGATTTTCTGTCAGTCCATAAACCGCTGTCATTTCACTACCCGCATAAGTTGTCGGAACAGCAACAATCGGTATTGAAGTTTTTAAGGCAATTGCTTTGGCTAAACCGATTGTAGACCCGCCACCTAAAGCAAGACAACAATCAACTTTTAGTCTTTGAACTTCATGAATAGCCTCTTCGGCGATTGCAACTGGCACATGCATGATGGCTTTGGCATGCACGCCTACACATATATGACCCAGTTGCTCAGCAAGTTTTTGCCCTTGTGCTGCTTGTCCAGCTGTCGTAATAATGAGGACTGAAGAAAACTGATATTCTTTGAGAATCTCTTTGACTTCCTTAAAGCGTCCTCGACCAAAATGAACATTAATTGGTAAGGCCTTATAGTTAAAACTTTTCATTATTCATCCCCCTCGGAAGCCAGATGAGAGTGTAGCACCTCTCTCCTCCAAATCGATGTTGCTCTAATTTTGATAAATTATAAATAACCACAGCTTTTTATAAATCTCTTCCAGTTACGCTAGCTGAGTTTAAAAAAACACGGCTCAACCCTAGTGCGATGACTAGGTCTTAATTGTGAAGTGTCCGTTTTAATTGGTGGCTATTAATACTTCATCTGTCGAATAATGAGAGTAGCTCAATAAAATGGCTCATTCATGAGCTGTTTATAGGTAGAAAAACATACCCAAAATAAAAACTGCCTGAGCTAAACACCCAGACAGTTCTTATAGCAAAATTTAAATGGTCAAATTAGAAATTCACAGTCCAGGATAATTGTGCTGTACGTGGTGCACCAAGGAACAAATAGTCATCGCCGAAGAAGCTACCCGCATCTCGCCAGTATTTCTTATTGAACAAGTTATCAATGTTGAATCTAAGCATATTGTCATAACCATAAGCACGGAAGTTATAGCTTGTACCTGCATCAAATACGGTATAACCAGGGACTTTCACTGTACCTGTTTTGTTGGCATATTTGCTGCTGCTGTACCGCAAGCCTGCCAATAAACGCCATCCCTCTACTTGCGGCACTTGATAAGATAGGTGACTGGCGAAGCAGACAGTGGGTATATTTTGAGTTTGATGACCCTGATATTCAGCTGTTTGTATTTCTGTGAGATGTGAACGGGTCAGTGCCAAAGTCGAGTTCAGATCTAGATTCTGACCTACGCGCCCTTGTAGACCCAGTTCCAGCCCCAGATTATGCTGCTCACCCTCATTAAGATAATAATTGTCTGAGTTGGTATATTGGTTATCTTGGGTTAAATCAAACAGTGCTGCAGTAAAGAGTAACTTTTTCCACTGCTGTTTAATCCCCAATTCATACTGAGTGGAATGTACCGGTGTTAAAGTTGCATAGGCATTGTTGGCATACCAAGGTGCCTGTCCCCCATCACTCAAGCCTTTAGCATAAGACACATACAGATGGGTCTGTTCCCCGGGCTGATACATTAAGGCCAGCTGCGGCAGAAAGCGAGTCAAATCGGTATCGCGGATGTTGTTGCCATTCGCATTATAAGCACTTTCATTGATATGCAAGAGTTTGCCACCCAGCAAAACGGACCACGCCTGATTGAAATCAATCTGGTCGAGTAAGTTCAAGGCCGTGTGCTGGCTGTCCAATGATTTGTAATGATTGCCTAAAGTCTTATCACTTGGTGTGTAAGTAATCGGGTCAGTATAAATATTTCCTGTTGATTCAACACCAGCTGTTACAGGCAGGTTGATAGCATCATATTGTGCATGCCGTTTATAGGTCTGTGACAGTTCCAGACTAAGCGTATGTTGCCATGCTCCAGTGTTGAATTGACCATTGAGTCCAGCTTTAAACTGATTGGTCAGATAGCTGTCATTCGGACTACGGAAATCATAAATATCATAGTTGCCATTTTGATCAAAAGTATTGCCTGCACCTGAATATTGGCAAATGCTGCTATAGCAACCCCACGGGAATGCTGAATAATCATCCACCACCACACGGCTTTGCGAAGCACTCAGATGGGTAGTCCAGTTGTCATTGATCTGGTGAATATATTTTAAGCTGGTATTCAAACTTTCATTGGTCACCGGTTGGCTCCAGCTTTGATAACCCAGCAAACGGTCCCATTCAATGCCAGTGGGTACTGTTTTACCATCCAGCAACTGATAGCCAGGTACGGAGCGTTGACGTTGGCGCTGTGATTCGATATCAAATTCCAGTTTTGATCGATCCGAGATTTTCCAGTCTAAAGCCAAAGCACCAAACACACGCTTGCCATCGGCATGTTCAACATAAGGATGAATCTCTTCATGTGTCAAATTGACTCGATAGCCAAACTGTTGATCTGCTCCAAGTAAACCACCCAAGTCCGTTGCCACGCGGTTGCCACCATGACTGTCGGCTTCAACAGTAAATGAGTGAATGTCTTTGGGGCGTTTGGTCACATAGTTCACCACACCACCCGGGGTTGCCATGCCACTTTGAAGCGCACTGATGCCTTTTAAAATTTCGACCTGTTCTTTGTTTTCAAGCGCCACATTTTGCTCACCGCGCAGCAAGTGACCATTGAGTAAATAGCTGGATCCCAGATTTAAGGCAAAACCGCGCATGACAAAGTTCGGATAATAGCCAATCGGTGCATAGCCCTCCCCGACCGCTGCATCATTTTTAACCACATCCGTCAGGGTTTTAGCATGTTGATCCGCAATCTGCTCAGCTGTTATTGTGCTGATCGATGCAGGAATTTCAGCCAGATTTTGCTGGGTAAAGCCGGATAAATTGACCTTGGGTTGATCATACGCAGTTTGCGCAGTAACTGTGAGCGTTGCAAGTTGGGCTGTTTCATTCTCATTTGCAGCATGTACCCAAACTGGGCTCAGCCCTAGACATGAAAATGAACCCGCAGCCAGCAATGCTTTTTGTAAATGAGAAAATGAATACGTTTTCACAGTAGTTGTCCAACCCCAAAAGATAATCTTGCAGCATGAATTTGCGGGCATGAGTATTCACAATTTTCTTAGATTGAACAAGTATTTCTACAATATATCTAGGATTTTTTCATAATGATCTTGATACAGCTTTTGACACAAAAATTTCTGGCGTAAATTGCTCCATCAATCATTCAAAGAAGATTTTCAGGTAAAGGCTATGTTATTAAAGTCTATCTTTATGATTGGTTCATTTATTTCACCCCCTGCAAAGATTTCCTTTTTTATGCCTTTCATGCTTCTATGGGTTGATATTTAGCTGACCACATCAGGTTTAATTCAACAAGGAACTTTAAAAATTAAAGGCTTAAGTTCAGCTAATTTGTCCAAAATTTTTAATTTTAAGCATAGAAATTTATTTAAGCTTTAGAAATAAAATCATTTTATGGGCACATGGTCTCATTATCTTATCGTTAGTAAAACAAAAATAACACAGAGCATATGCAGGATTTGAATAGGTGCGAAATATAAAAAGAATTTCCAGCCGCCGGTCAGAAAGGCATTTATACTTTTAGAAGCCGCATGCGCCGCTAATCCAATGATGACTGCATAAATTAAAGTCAAATTATGGATATTCCCTTGCATCACTACCCCCGCTACAGTGGCATGGACTTCGAACAGTGATGCTAAAAATGTACTTAACATGAGTCCGCTGTCTCCCAATACAAGATTTGCGCCATAAATCCCGGCTTGTATTAGGGTCAAACTGACAGCAATAATGACAGCATCCTTAATACTGAACATACGGCCGTCGGTTGCATTCATTTTATGAACGATTGTTGTGGAGTCAGGCTCTGGAGCTTTATAGATTAAAAAAGCAACCGCAGCACACAGTATTCCAATACCAAACAAACCGGGTAAAACAAGTAGCTTGAACCATTCAACACTCACTCCTAAAACAATAAGCAATAATTGCAATAAAGTCCCCACACATGACATCAAAGCTGCTCCAGCATTTATTCTGGCATTCGCCTGCCCTGATCTCACTTGCATTCCTAAAGTCGCGATGGTTGCCGTACTGGAAACAAACCCTGATGCCAGTGCTGATAAAATTAATACCTTATCATTGGATAAAATTCGTTTTGCGACATGCGCCAAGGATTGAACGATGAGTATTAAAATAAGTAACTTTAAGATGATGTAGGGATTCAGAACTGATCCCCACAAGGGTTCATTCGGGATTAAAGGTAAAGCGATTAAAGCCAATGCCAGTAAAAGTAAGCCATCCCTTAATTCGTAACTTTGAATCGTTATTCCAGCAAAATGATGCAATGTCTGCTTACTCATCAGTATGATCGTGAGTAATACCGCCATACTTGCAGCAACTGGAATATTCCAGACACAGACGGCCCCAATAATATAGGTCATTAAGAATGCCAGTTCTGTGGTAGAGCCTATATCTTTCTTCTGCTGGAATAAGCTGTAAAGACAAAACAGACTTATTGCAATTGCACCCACTACACCAATATACACATGCAAAAGAAAGCTTAAAGCACCTAACAAGGCACTTAAGGTAAAGGATCTCAGCCCTGCAAAGCTTTGCTCATTCTTGTTGCTTTTATTCCGCTCACGTTCCAGCCCTATTAAAAGACCGCATCCAAATGCGGACAGAATTATGGTGAGTAACTCCTGAAACGGTAAACTTTGTAAAAGTAGGTTCAAGTGAATTCACCTATTATCATTAAGCGATTATTATTTTATTATCTAACCCGGATCCTGTTTAAGTCCATCATTCCATGACTCGAAGGGTTGCTTATCTGGATGACATAATGGTTTTTCAGTAGATATGTCAAATCTCCAGAACAGATTTTAATTTTAGAACAACAAAATTTGCTTGTTAGGCAGTATATGCTGAACTTATTGCAAAGACTAGAAAGGACTATAGACCATCATTCACTGATTTTTAGTAACCTAAAAGATCTTCAGCAGTTGCAACATTGGGAAAATGAGACAAATAAAACTCATTTAGAGCAGGTTAAACGGCAAGAATAACGTTAAAATTATTTCTAACTTTATACTCAGCTTTACTGGTTCAAAGCTTCTTCAATACCGAGTTTGCTGAAGCAATAAATACTGCTCAAACTCATCAATTGGCATCGGTTTACCAAACAGATAGCCCTGGTAATGATAACAGCCGTATTTTTCCAATACCTCACGTTGAGCTTCAGTTTCTACACCTTCAGCCAGTACAGCAATTCCCAAAGTTTTTGCTAAAACAATGATCATTTTAGCAATCTCGGCATCATTGGCACTCACTACAATATCCCGCACGAAACCTTGATCAATTTTTAACTGATCAATAGGAATCCGCTGTAAATAAGTCAGGGAAGAATAGCCTGTACCAAAATCATCCAGAGAGAAGACAACGCCATAACGTTTTAGAATCATCATTTTTTCAATAATGTCTTCTACCCGCATCACTAATGCGCTTTCGGTAAGTTCCAGTTTGAGTAAGTGCGTTGGGGCTTTAGTGCGTTCCAGAATTTCAAGCACGTCTTGAACAAATTCATCACGCGCAAATTGGCTAGCGCTGACATTCACAGCTATGCTGAGGTGAGCAGTTTGCGGAGATTTGGCCCATTCACTCAATTGTCGACATGCTGTTTCGAGTACCCACTGCCCCAGGGTAATGATAAAGCCACTTTCTTCTGCCACGGGAATAAAACGAGCAGGTGAAATCATGCCTTTGACAGGATGCTGCCAACGTAACAAGGCTTCTACACCAGTCACCTGTTGTGCTCCATTCACTTGTGGCTGGTAATATAATACCAGATGATTCTTTTCTAATGCTTGACGTAATCCGGAATCAATCTCCGCACGTTCCTTAACCTGAGATTGAATCAGGGGATCGAAAAAGCGATAAATATTACGGCCATAATTCTTTGCTTCGGACAGTGCTATATCAGCACGTTTAATCGGATCCTGGACATTTTCATGTGCTTCTAGTCCAAACAGGCTAATCCCGATACTGGCAGAACTACGATACTCAGAGTCATCAAAAAAGTAGGGTTGAGCGAGCGTCTGTAAAATATATTTTGCGGTCTTTTCAGCTTGTTGGATAGCCTCCATCTCAGAGGTTCCAAGCTGCTCGAGCAGCACAACAAACTCATCACTTGCAAATCGGGCAACCATATGATTCGCTTCAACACACTCTAACAGACGAGTTGCGACTTGCTGTAATAAACGATCTCCAGTTTCATGGCCCTCAGTATCATTTATAGCTTTAAAATTATCCAGATCAATGCACAAAATCACGCCGAGCTGTTTTTTGTTTTCTGCTTCTCTCATGCTTTGTTCTAATCGTTCCAAAAAGAGGCTGCGGTTTGGAAGTTTAGTCAGAGAATCATAAAATGCCAGTAAGCGTACTTTTTCTTCAGAAGCTTTATAGGCAGAAATATCGGTAACAGAAGCCACATAATGCGTGGTTTGGCCATTCCCATCACGTACAGCCGCAATCAAGATGTGCTGTGGATACAGTTCACCATTTTTGCGCTTATTCCAGATTTCACCCTGCCAGGATCCCGTGGTGCGAATATGATCCCACATGCTGGAATAGAAGTTTTTGTCATGCAGCCCTGATTGCAAGATTTTAGGTGTGTGCCCAATCAACTCTTGTTCGCTATAACCGGTAATTTCTGTCAAAGCACGATTGGTACGTAAAATAACCAAATGAGGATCTGTAATCAGCATCCCGACTTGAGAGTCAAACGCGGTCGCGGCAATACGCAGGTTTTCTTCTGCTTTTTTACGCTCGGTAATATCACGCGCCGAGCAGAAGAACACCTCATCATCATCAAGATGCACCAGGACTGAACTGACTTCTACCGGATAACACTCACCTTGGGCATTCCGATAACAGGTTTCAAAGCGAATACCTCCTGGTGTAGAAATCCCTCTATTGATCAGCTCTTGCAGCTCCGCCTTATTATAGCCGTTATCCCAGTAACACAGGGTTTTGCCTAAGGCTGCCTGCGGAGTGCTGCCGATCATTCGGAAAAAGGAATCACTGCCTTCTAAAAGCTTGCCTTCAAGATCTACGATATGGATCCCATCTTGGGCATTGCGCAACAGCATCCGGCTACGACGATTGGTCAACATATTCGCCCGAATTTGCTGCCAAAGTAACCATCCAGCAATCGTGGTCATCACAATGAAGAGTAATCCCAGCAAAACGGCTTTGATAACATCTTCATACCATTGGGCCAAATAATCTTTTTCACCGAAGGCAACAACAACAAAGATAGGCATGCTGCTTAGCTTGCGAAAGTTACCAATACGCGGGATTTTATCTGTAGTTCGTCGGGTATAAATAGTGCCAGACTGTGCGCCGGAGTGAACCAGTTGTGTCAGTTCCGGTGGTCCCCCTACAAAACCCACTTGGCCGTTCGGTGTATTGAGCACGGGATTGCGTGCAATAACTCGCATATCCAGGTCTTGTACCAGTACCACTCCTTTGGGGCCTACATCCAGTTCTGCAATCAGATGATTAAAGTAGCTGGCAGGTAATGCAGTGATAATCATGCCTGCAAAAGTTCCATCAGCCTGATTGTAACGTCGTGCAAATAGATGAACCCAGCCTTGGCCACTTGGATTTCTGATCAGCTTGGTGACAAACAGCTGATCCGTATTTTTCTGTTGGGCATTTTTAAAAAAATTATAGTTTGCATAATTTGAAGTCTGAGCGCCAATATCATGATCAGCGAATTGGACTTGACCTTTTTCATCGGTAATGTCTATTCGTGTAACAGAGCCGATCCAATCTTTTTCTTTCTGAATAAATAGATTGATTTCTCTAGCATTTATTTGTTTTTTATCACCTAATTCTTTTTCTATATAAGTTTGTAAAGTGTACAAAGACAAATCGATTTCTTGTGAACTGCTGCTCACACTTTTTTCAAGCAGTGATGTTAAATTTTCTACACCAGTCCTAGCTTGAGCTTCTTCGCGCTCACGTGAAGTAAGCAAGGTATAAGCCAGTAAGCTGATCATGAAAATATTCATGATCACTGCAGCAAGGACAAGAAGAATAAAAATTGATCTATTTTTGTGTAGCATATTTACTCTGTGAAATAGAGTGTTCTTTACGCTGCAAATGCAACGTTCCCAGATTTAATCTTTTAGTTGATGAATTGAATTAAAAATCATCTAAAACTTACTACAACCTAACATACAAAAATATTTTTATATATTAATCGATCATCTCATAAATTTTTTAGCGATTCTGCCAGTACAGTTGAAGTAATCAGGAGTTTCTTAGAAACTGTTTCATTCAAAGTGTCTTTTTATTTAACAGGCAGTCTCCCCTATACAAAACGCAATTCTACGTCTCTAATAGAAATGTGCAGTTTCTCCAAGGTACAAGTGTCCACTTTTACAATATTGACTTATAAAATTGTGTTAACGAACGGTTTGTTATGTGGGTATTGATGTCAGATAAAGAATTTAAACCATTGTCGGTCTTGGAGGGAAGCGCTGATCAATGCATAACCCACTCCCAAGCAGTCTAGCTATGCATATTTCAGAACGTCAGATTAGAGGCTTACAGCAACAATACAAAGTTCAAGGCTAGCGACATGAGCACCAAATCAGTCATTCCAGACTTCTATTTTGAATAAAAATCATAAAAATTTTAGATGTTGATTCTTTTTCTATCTTAAAAATCACTATGTTCATACAGATGTGACATACGCTTTTGCTTTGTTTCCAAATAAGCTTTATTAAAATTATTTAAGCCTACCGTCAAAGGAATGCGATTAACGACATTAACTCCTAAATCAGTCAATGCCTTGATTTTAAGTGGATTATTCGTAATCAAATTAACATCTTTAATTCGTAAATAATCTAGCATAACCGTACACATGTCATAATGACGAGCATCCGCGGGCAAGTTTAATAACAGATTGGCATCAAGCGTATCATGACCTTGATCTTGCAGTGCATATGCACGAATTTTATTGGTCAATCCTATTCCACGACCTTCCTGACGTAGATACAAGATCACCCCTTGCCCTGCATCATTAATCATTTTCATGGTTGCATGTAATTGTGGGCCACAATCACATTTTAATGAACCAAAAGCGTCCCCTGTGAGACACTCAGAATGCATTCTGACTAATACGGGTTTTACAGGAACCGTTTCTAATCCTTGAGCAAGAGCAATATGTTCTTCGCCCGTTGTTTGATCTTGAAATGCTATAATCTCAAAATTACCGAAGGCAGTCGGTAATTTAGATTTAGAAACAAATTGTATCGCCACTGATTCATCCCATTATATTTTAAGAGTCAGTAAAAACACTGTTCATCAAAAAGTAAAAGATCTGTCATATCAATTAAATTAAGATTGATTCAGCATTTTCGTATCTTTGAAATATTACATTTCGGATTTGATCATAGTGATTTCAAAGTGAATTTTATGTGAAACCATTGCCTCATACATTTTGTGCTTGCTTTGACTTCATTAATTGATTCAATCACCTCAAAGTTGATAGTAGTAAGATGCAGTCCAATCCCGACCCAAAAGTTTAAGCAGGCTTTAAATCAAGCCTGTGACCGTACGCCAAGAGAGCTGAAATAAAGACTGAATCATCAAACAGCGTTGAAAAATCATCCTTCTTTTTGTTTTTCTGCATATTCATAAATAATATCCAGATCTTTCCGAAGAGAATTGGCCACGATGTTTGGCAGGACCTGATTGACCTTGACAAAGATTTTTTCAGGGTAACCCACCTGATAGGATTGACAATCCTTCTGCAAGAATTGATAAAACTCCTGGGCCACAAATTCTGGCGTGTCAATATTCGTACCTAGCCGGATATTCATTTCAACCACATCAGGGTTATTCATTTCGGTATTGGTGGCCCGCGGTGAGAAATAGCGGAATTTAATCGGGGTCTTACTATATTCTCGTGCCAGGGCTTCAGTCGCGCCACGCAGGGCAAATTTGCTGGCACAATAGCTCACATAACCCGGATAGCCGATACTGCCTAAAGTAGAGCCGATATGAATAATTTGGCTCGGCTGACTTTTGGACATCAGCGGAATAATGCCTTGCACCAGCTGCAGCGGATAGACCACATTGATCAGCATCATCTGTTCCATCGTATTCTGTGACTGCTTGGAAAACAGACTGAAATCGTTAATGCCGGCATTGTTAATATAATAGTGAATCGGGGTATTCAGCGCCGCCAGTGCACGAATCAGCTCGTCGCGGCTTTGCTGTTCTGCCAGATCACAGCGCATCAGCTGTAGTTGTAATTGCGGATAACGCTGCACCAGTTGGTCACGCAACTGCTGCAAAGCCTGCTGATTGCGTCCGACCAGAACGAGATTCAGTCCGTTTTGTCCAAGAATATTGGCAATGGCCTGCCCGATACCGCCGGTTGCGCCTAGAATGACTGCTGTTAAATTAGCCATGGATCATTTCTCTTTTTGTTGAATTTTTAATGTAAGCGAACATCCTGCTTAAAAGGCAGGATTAATTCCCAAGCCCATACAGATATATAGTTTGCGCTGTTCAAGTGGCACCAGTATTTCACGTCGACCATGCATAAAACGTTTATTGTCGATAATCACCAGATCGCCATCCTGCCAGTTGATTTCCGAAGTAAAAGCTTCACAACGATCAGCCAATTCAGCAATCAGTTCCTGACTAATTTCAGACCCATCGGCAAAATAAAAGTGCGGCTTTTCGTAATTATAAGAAGGACCCAACAAGGTATTAGCAAAGGCAGGCACCCCTTTTAAATTATCATTGCGAACCATCTTCATTTTTAAATGATACTGTACCCCTTCATCGTGTGCAGGATGGATACTTTGCCCGGGTATCATCTGGATAAAACGCTCTAGCTCCTGCTGCCCGACCTGTTCCGCATCATCAATATTCAACGCTGTCGCCACATACTTTTGCCAGATGGGTTTAGGCAAATAACGGCTAATGGTCATCGGCTCAGCAAACTGTTGTTTCAGTGTTTCAGGCAGACTTTGCCACACTTGATATCCATCACATAAGGTGGTCTGAGACCCACATGAAGCACTTTTTTCACTGAAAAATGCAATGATGTCCGGAGGGAGCGGTGTGCTGCCGTTTTCAATATGCAGCCCCATAGCCTGACTACCGGCATCGACTTTCTGCGACTGGCGGGTGATGTTTTCCCGGGCAGGGTCATAGGTCAGTCTCTGGCATAGACCATTCATCAGCTCACTGAAAGACGTCACATCATAATTTTCATGTCTTAACAAGACCCAGCCCTGTTCAATCAGACGCTGTTTAATCTGCGAATGGGTTGTGGTTACAGTCTGTTGTGCAGTATTCATGGGTTTACTCTCTAATTCTGTATATCAGTCCGTGTAGATGACATGGACAAAAAATATCTCGGTTAATGTTGTGCTAAAGCGGTCTGAAAGTGCTGCTGGATCTGCTGCCTGCGCAACTTGCCATTGTCGGTCAGCATCTGGTTGTTCAGGGAGAATGGCTCGGAAGCACGGCACCAGTGTTTGATCTGGGCATAATCCGGCATCCGGGTATTGGCTCGCTGAATGGCTGCTTCCAGCAGCTGATCCGGAGTAGAACCGGCTGCATAAATAACTGCCGATAAATAGGGCTGTGCTTCCCCGAAAATGGCGATCTGCTGGATTTCCGGCTCGGTCAGACTGTTGGACTCGACCCATTCCGGGGAAATATTGCGTCCAAAACTACTGATAATTAACTGCTTGATGCGCCCGGTAATGTACAAATAACCATCTTCATCAAAATAGCCGGCATCGCCGGTATGAATATAGGGTGTAGCTGCCGGTTCATGAACATAACCCAACATGGCATTACCTTTGACCACCACTTCACTGTTTTCTGCAATTTCGACTTTCACATGCGGTAAGATCCGTCCTACACTGCCAATTTTGCGTGCTCCAGGCAAATTCAAACTCACCACAGAGGCACATTCAGACAGGCCATAACCTTCATACACGGGTAAATTCAACGCTTCACACTGCTTGAGCAGATCAGGGGAAACCTTTCCTCCCCCCACCGCAATAAATTTAAGTGTGCTGTAATCTGCCAGCTCATGTTTTGCAATATATTCCACGATCGCCTTGAGCATTTGCGGTAGCAAAATCACACTTTCAATCTGATAATTTCGGACAGCTTCAACGAAACGTTGTGCATCAAAGCTATGGTTAGAGATCAACCCAAACTGACTCACCTCGCCTACGACCACTGAACGTCCCATATTGAGTGCGACATAAATACCGGCAATATTTTCCAGTAAAGTGGCAAATGGAATCAGGCACAGATGACGTCCGAGCTGACTGCTAGCTAATGAACGACTCAGTGAATGGGTAATCGACTCAATGGTGTCTTCCTCCAGACACACCCCTTTCGGTGTGCCGGTACTGCCCGAAGTATAGGTAATTTTTGCCAGTTGCTGGTTTAGTGAGGAAACCAAGCCCTGTTGCAGTGTTTGATGGTGTGTTAAATGAAAAAACTTGCCATGCGCGTGAATAGGTAAAGCTATCTGACTATTCGTAATTTCACCGATGACATCCATTAGCCACTGCGGTGTATCCCCTGTTTTTTGAGTTACGCAGAGTATATCTGCCTGACTGTCTTGCAACAGATGGCGCACCTGTTCAGGGGTAAAAAACAATGGAATAGGAATCACGGTCACCCCCGCGAGTTGGGCTGCCAGATCAACGATAATCCAGTCCGAACTATTCACGCACCACAGTGCCAGGCGTTGAATCTCCAGCTTCATCAACTCGGTATGCAGCTGTTCAACCAGACTTTTCAGCTGCGCATAGTTCACTGTATCCGCATCAGTAACAATCGCTTCACGTGTCGGATCCTGCTGGGCATAGGCTGAAATAGCCTTAAACAAATGATTCATCATTTTAAAATTCCGTACCTCTACAAATGTGAACCACCGATCAATTGATTAAGAAAAACTGTAAGACTGCTGAGTGACCTGCAATGCTGCGGCCACGTCAATCGCCAGTACATAAGGTTTCTGCTGGTAGTAACTGCCCCATTGCAGTTTTGCTTCCCCCAATACTTCCGGATTCGCTTTTTCAATGACATGAAAATGCAGCCCCATCTGTTGCAGTACATAACGCACGGCAGCCGTCCCGGTACACACTGCCCAATCAATATTCATTTGCGATAAATGAAACACCAAAAAAGCCACCATCAGTTTTGCTTTTTCCATGTCCAAAGCTGCTAAATTTCCGATCTCAACAATATTTTGTCTTTTCACTGGAGCATGGCTGAGTTGAGTGAGTATCCGTTCAATCGGTTGATCCAGATACTGTTCAAGAAAAGCCTGAGCTACGCTTAAATGCTCCATACCGATCACGACCTGTATTCCTGCGCCGGCATAACCCGCGAACAAGGTCGAAGAAAACTCACAGACGGAGGCCTGGTGCACTTGGTGGTATTTCTCACGAATAAAGTTTTCTAAAATCATCCGTTCAGGGGTTTCACCTTGTTCCACAGTTTTCACCAGAAGGCTAAGTGATGAATTCTTCGATGTCACAACTGGGTAAGTCGGAATTTTTTTTTGTTCTACAAGTTTTTGAATATTGATCTTTTTTTTATATTTTAATTGACTGTGATTTCGATCCAGATAGTAAGTTTTACTGAATGAACTACAATCCCAATTAAATTTCATCATTATCTTTTTCACCACACATAAACAGCTTGGTGATCAAGTTAGGCCTCGAAACTTAAAAAACGCTTAACTCTAGCAAAGGCGTATTTTTAGGTCATAATGGGTTTGGAGTGTTGATATCTAGAATAAATAAAGCTCAAACTAGGGAGCTCATTCATCCAAAAATCAGAGCTTATCTTTGGTTGATAAATTTATCATTTAAACTTCAATGATCACATTTTTAGCTCTTAACTTTTTGTTATTGATGATTTATTCACCAAAAGATTGTGAGTCCGAGACCTAAAAGCCATGGATTAAAATACATAGAACGCCAGCAATCGTGGCGACATATTTTATTGATGAGAATCGAGGGGAAAGATAAGAAATATGATGCCCATTAAAATCACTAGTCCAATTTTTTTTGTTGAGGTTTGGTAAAATTCATCTATAAATATGCAAACCCAATGCTACAAAAACACTTTCTAAAAACCAGAAAAACACTCTCAATTTACTGCCTAAACCCTCTCCAAAATATTGAGCTGAATATAGCAATAAAGCTAACTCCAAGTTGTACATCTGTCATATTGGCAGAGCTTTGCATATTACTTACACTGCCATGATTTTCAGTATATTTGGTTGATGAACAGAACAAATAATTGGGCAGAACAGGCATCGGGTATTGAGAAAAATGAAACCTGCCCTTCCACTAAAACAGCATGCTTTTACGCTCCAACGAATCAAAGCTCGAGCCTGCAATCATGCAAATAAGATCAGAAATTTATTTAAGTGCTTTTTTGATTCTACTGATCAATGCATTGGCTGCATCATAGTCCTCAAAATCAATATTGATCACACCTTTATTTCCCTGATTCGTCGAGGAGCTTTTAATCACTACTGAAAAAGCATTTGATTCAAGTGGGATAATTTCTGCCGAAACAATATGATCAGCGTTAAGGAAAAAATCTTTTTTTAATTGAATTAACATTTTTTATTCTCGAGTAAAAAACAAGCAATATTTATAGCATATAAATTCAAAAAGTATAAAAATATTATAAATTTCAATGTTAAAAAATTATTTTGTAGATGAACTTTTTTTCTTAGGATCTTACAAATTATATCATCGAGACCAACTCAAGTAAGAAGCTGTTATATTTCTTCATTGTGGCATCATCTAATAATATCGAGTTACCAGACCTTGATATTCATCATAATTATCATTTATGTGAATAATATATAACTATCCTTAGGCTATTTTGAAGGCGGTTGAATCCATCATATTCTGATTAAGGATGGTCATCATTACATAAATTGTCGTCTGGATAATTGAGCTTAGGTCAATTACTTTACTAGAAATCTCTACATGATTCCCCTGCATGCAAGACGCTACGTCATTCTGGGCCTGATGTACAAAAATTAAATTTTTTATAAAATGTAAATTAAAAGCAGCTTTGGCTGAAAAATTTTCTAAAGAACTTACTTTATAGACTACTTGAGATGCTCAGCCCACTATAAAAATGATTGGTATAGAGTGCCTTGTTCAGCATGCTTTGAGGATGGTTTAGTTTCTATTGCTGGATCGTCTATTATTGAATTACACAGTAATCAGCGATTCAATTTAGCAAGGAGCTGTAGCAAGTTGCTACAGCTCCTTCATTTTATTTTTTCAGCATTTTTTTCAGCAAATTTTCCAACTCTTGTAAATTTTTCTCATCAAATTCACTCATTTTTAATGACACTTTTAAAATATTGTGATCAAATTTGATATTCCCTGCAACTTTTCCATCATATTCAATTTTATGCACGATTGACGTTTTAATTGGCTCTTTGCTTTCTTTCGACTTTAAAATTTTTTCTGCCAATAGGGCCAGTTTTGTTTGCTCAACTTCTTTTTTCAGTAATTTCGTCCAAGCTTCTAGCAGTGCTTTTTTAGCATTACTGTAATTCTCTTCGTAATCTGAAAGAAACTTTTTCACAGCTGTAGCGGCAGTGCGTGCCAACAATGTCGGTTGTTGTTCTAAATCGGCAATCAGTTCTTTCGGTAATTTTTCGAAAGATAAATATTTATACATATCCTCCCGGTTCATGCCTAAGGATTTTGCCAACTTTTGCTTGTTCTTTTTTAATTTCTCATCCAGAGAACTCAGACCAACATAAATTTCATAATCCGTTAAGTCTTCCCGTTTTAAATTCTCAGCTAAAGTTAACAGTGCAACTTCTTCATCTGATGCATCGATGACAATCACTTCAATAGTGTTTTTATTGAGAATTTGATGCGCTTTCAAGCGTCGTTCACCCGCAATTAACTCATATTTGTCCTGTACTCGCCGAACTGCAATCGGTTGCAATAATCCAATTTCCTCAATTGAGGCCGCCAAGTCTTCAATATCTTGTTGATTGAATATTTTTCGTGGCTGATTGGGGCTAGGCTGAATGTCTGTAATTTGTACATTACGACGTAATTCTTTCACATCGTTGACATGCTCTTGCTGAGCTTGTTGATGCTTTTGAGTATTTTGCTGAAGACGTTGTGCCAACAATTCTTTTGTACTTACCATAGGATTCTCAGAGTGCTTTTATTCAACACGATTGATGATTTCTTTCGCTAAATCTTGAAAAGCTTTACGAACTTTAGAGTTTTTATCTACGCCCAATAAGGGCTGTTGTAAAATCGCTGCTTGATTTACTTTAGTACTCATTGGAATGGTCGTTTTTAACAATTCGCCGACCTGGCTTAAAGCTTCATCTCGTATCAGTTTACAGACGTTTTGACGTTCATCATGTTTAATCAGCAAAGCACCTAACAGTTTCAATTCGGGATTGACCCGTCGTATTTTACTTAAATGGTTAATTAAGTCAGTGACACCATATAGGCCATATTGTGAACCGGATTCAATCGGCACCATAACATGTGTAGATGCAGCCAAGGCATTACTGGTAAGAAGTTTTAGGCTTGGAGGACAGTCAATCAGGATGAAATCATATAATCCGTTTAATAGTTCCAACTTGTTAGAGAGTTCTTCAGATGGTCTTGGGGCATCATCTTTAAGTTGGTCTTCTGTTTTACCTAATGTAAGTGAACCATAAATTAAAGAAACATTTTTGAAATTGGTTTCTTCTTCTAATGCATCAGACAATAGGCTCAAATCACCTACAAGTAATTCAGCAGAAGTGGTTTCAACCTCACTCGGATGTCTTAATCCGATATGTAGACTTGCATTGGCTTGTGGATCTAAATCAATCACCAATACTTTATTACCCAAGTCTGCTAGCTCTGCGGCTAGATGAACAACCGTGGTTGTCTTTCCGCAACCACCTTTATGGTTTGCTACAGCAATAATTTTAGTCGATTTATTTGTCATATCAGACCCCATTCGAATTATTCTAATATAGTTAAATTTGTAGCAACTTGCTACACTTTATTTGAATGATATTAGGGTTTGTTGACATTTCATAATAGTAGCCAAATAAATATGCAGGCTAAAGCGACAGAATTTTCATAGTTCCGCTTTAGCTTGTCATAACGAGTAGAAATGCCTCTGAATTATTTAAGTCTTGCAAAAGCATTCTCAATTAAGTGTCTGATTTTATATAAATACCAATCTACGTCTGTATTATTGATATTTGAGTTGCATCTTCTAAGGATATTCGCTTGAGTTCCTGTGCTGTTTATCTTTGCTCGGAGCGATTCTGAGTCATAGCCTCTTTCAGCGTACAATATTTCTGTATTTTTCAAGTCCAGGCCATCAATTAAATCTGGTGCAACCTTTACATCATACGTTTTTCCATCTTCAATAATAAATTCTATAGGAGTGCCATTTGCATCTACAGCTAAGTGAATTTTGGAATTGTTTCCGCAACTGCTCTTTGAAAGAGCCTGATGTTTGATTCCTGCTGCATGCTGATGTGCACGAACATGGCTAGCATCAATAAATGCCCATTCCAGATCTGCATGCTTTGACAATAATTTAAATATTTTTATTAAGTTACTGTCTTTGCACCAACGCGTGAACTTCTTAAAAATGGAGTTTGGTTTACCAAAAACTGTAGGTAAATCACGCTAGGGCATCCAGTTCAAATTCGATAAAGAATAGCTTCAATAAAATTTCGAAGATTCTGTTTGAGGTAAATGTCAAAATTATAGACATTAGATTTCAGCTTTAACCAGTGCTAATCAGTCAAGATTGTACGAAGCATAGCGAGGAGTAGATTTGGTTTGGCAATTGAATTCTACTTTCTCGCTATTTTTTTGCACAGCAAATGTCAACAGACCTTAAAATACTAATCAATATTTGCTAAAAGATAAAACAAATCAAATTTTTATATAAAATATAGCTAGCTAATTATAATTAGTATTAATTAATATAATTAAGTAATTATAATTAAGACATTTTTTTTTGTTTAAAAACAATATCTTATAATTTTAAAAGTGGAAGGTTTGTCACCGAAAAGTGGAAGGTTTGTCACCGAAAAGTGGAAGGTTTGTCACTGAAAGGTGGAAGAGCTGTCACTGAAAGGTGGAAGAGCTGTCATTGTAAGGTGGAAGACTTGTCACTATGGTGGAAGACTTGTCACTGGTTTTAAAAAAAACTTAAATTTAAGTTAGAAAATTATTTAAATTCAAACTTTTAATCTGTTGATAAGTTGGATTATCCAGCTTTAAAGGTGGAAGACTTGTCACGCTTACTTTCTTACTTGTGGATAAGTTATGTTTTCCCCTTAAAAATTGCAAAAGAAAGTCCGATTTAGTACTTGATTCTCTCTAAAGGTGGAAGGTTTGTCATTGAAAAGTGGTAAACCTAAGGATTTTTTCACTTATAACGGTATTTTTTGGCCACAAAAAAAAGAAAAGAAATCGATTTAAGCTACCCTCAGTTTATAAAAGTGGAAAGCTTGTCATTAATAAGTGGAAATATTTTTAAAGTTTCCACTTTTAGCTTAAAGATTAAGCTAAATCTAAAAAAATGATGACATGCTTTCCACTCTTGGTCTTTAGAACATCCTTGTAGAGGCATAACCGCTTAAAATGAATCTTTAAGGTGAATATGTTGAATATTATTCCACTTTTATGTATAAATATGGGGGAATAACTTTTAATTTTTCACTTATGAGCGATTTTAACGAAAAAGAAGAAATAGAATATTTACCTTATTGTATCGGCAATATTCGACAGAATGGAGTGGTGAGTACCAGTAACCGTTTAATCCGCCCTATTGAATTGTCTTCTAATGAATATAAGGCACTGCTTTATGCAATGGCGGTTGCAAACTATGGTGAAAAAAATAACCAAGATCGTGAAATTACCGAGCAAACCTATATCTATCTGCATAAAGAAGATCTGGGGGAATTGTTAGGACTCAATAAGAAGAATTCCATTAATGTTGCTATTGACCGGATCTATAAGGAACTTTCATCTCGGGTTGCCCATTTTGTGATTGAAGAGCCTGTAGATGACGTCAAGCGGAAAGTAAAAAAAGTCCATTCTGTGGTACCGATTATCCGGGAACTACGCTGGGAAGATGATGCCAAAAATGCCTTGCAGATTCGCTTTACCAGTGAAGTGCTGCCTTACTTCACCCGTCTGGCAAGCGGAAATTTTACGACTTACCAGTTGAAGGATTTATTTGCTTTAGACTCTGTCACGAGTATGAGTCTATATTCTTATATTGTTAAAAATGAGTTCAAGTATGCTAATCTCGACGCCTATGAAGTTGAACTCACGCTAGAGAATTTAAAAGCGTTGATTGACATCGGTGAAAAAAAATATGACCGTTGGGTAGATTTTAGGCGTTATATTCTGGATAAAATTGTTGAAGAAGTTAATAGTAAAACCAGTCTGCAGCTAGAATATGACACCATTAAGAAAGGCCGTCCGGTTGTGGGTGTGCGGTTTAAAATTGTGAGTGGACATACTGAAGCGGTTATCCCACAATCTAACGAAAAGACTCAAATCTATCTGGATGTAGATTTCGATGATAATGCCATCGTGAAAGAGCTGGGGGCAAAGTTCGATATGACTGTACGTTCCTGGTATATCTATGCCAATGATCCGAATTATAAGCAGTTCAGCAAGTGGTTTAAGACCGAAGGCTGTTTGACCGATTCCCAGGCGAATGTCATTGTGAACGATATTATGTTTCAAATGGATTTTGCTGTGGCCGGTGCGTCCATGAATGATTTCAAGAAAGAGATGAAATATAAGCTCAAAAATGATCCGACTTTTGTTCAGGAAAATCGCGAGCGTTTGAATGAGATTTTTGGTAAAGAAATTATTTAAAAAGTGTAGCAAATTACTACACCTCATTTAAAACATTCCGGGTGAATGATTTGATTTTTGCATGTCTGACATTTGTCGCAAATGACTAGAGTATTTCTGGTACATCTTTTCAGTGAGATGAGGGAAAGCTCATAGGGAAAATGTCGTAGTTCGGACTTACTCACCTTGTCTAACATACAAGGAAAAAATACCTAAATTCTGAATATTTAAAAAGTGTAGTAAGTTGCTACACTTTTTTCTTGGGATTAAAAATCTACTATTCTTATTCATGCCATAACCACACGACAAATTATGTCTTTTTCCACCCTTTTATTACTGCATGATTGAAAATTTTAGGTGAAATCATCGGATTGATAAGTTACTAATTTGAACTTTCATAATAATGAGCCAACTGTAACAACTACAAAAACGACTCTGGAATATTGCCAATACCTTGAATGGCACTATGGGGAGAAAATAATTTCGGGATTACAAGAAAAAAACAGGCCTATCAGCACCTTTGCGAAGAGGATAATCTGAAGCCAGAGGCGATGAAAAATGTTCGGGAATATTACGAGTTCTCCAAGCATTTGCCGAGTAAGGAAGAACTGAAAGACTTGCCAAATTATAAGGTGAAGCTGTTTGAATGGGATAATGTGTTTAGTAATCTGCTGATCAAGACCCGGCAGTTGATCGAAAAGTTTTATGTAGGGTTTTAACAGCAGCCCGTGATGTGATCCGGGACAGGAGGGGATCATGTCACAGCAGTGAATTATTATCTAGATGCATCTCAGTTCATGGATTGAACCGAATGCATTACATGTCTGTACCAGTTGCAATACTCGTTCGATTTACAGCGATTTTGCCAGCTATTAGTGTCTAAATAAGCAATCGATTGACTTGTGCCGATAAAAAAGAAAGTAAAAAGTAACGGCTCAAAAAGGCATGATGCCTCCTTATTTTTTTGTATGCTAAATAGCCTAAGTATGACAGACAATTACTCAAACAGAGGAAAAAATTATGTATAAAAGCGGACCAGTAATAACTGCTATTTTGTGAGCTTATTAAATTCCTCTGTATTGGAATGTTGAAAAGACTGACATTTAAAACATACTCAATTATTCTTCAAATTAAGTTGCACTCAGGTAGGTTGGGACAATGGGGGGGTACCTCTTTCTTTTCTACTTGCAAATACCTAGGGATGCCTTGTTGAAGAAAAATGCGGACTTGATAAAGCTCATACCCCATCATACTGATATATAATTGATTACAATCAAATGAACTGAGCGACTGGAGCCGCGATGTCTGTACAGCATTTTGACGATGACACCCATGAAGATGATTTAATTAGTCCAGAAGAGCGTGCTCAGGCAGCGAGTAAAACCACTTGGGTGAGTGTAGGGGTTAACCTGGTTTTATCGATCTTTCAGATTGTGGTCGGGATTTTTGCCAAGTCACAAGGCCTGATAGCGGATGGTATTCATACCCTCAGTGATTTGGTGGCTGATTTTATTGTGCTGTTTGCCAACCATCACAGTAAAAAAGAGGCAGATGCCGACCATCCTTTTGGTCATTACCGCTTTGAGAACGCAGCCTCCTTTATTCTCGGCCTACTTTTGTTGGCGGTCGGCATGGGAATGCTTGTCATGGCAACCAACAAGATTCTCAATCCGGAACAGATTCCGAAAGTACAGACAGTAGCCTTGTATATCGCCATGCTGGCCCTGGTAGGCAAAGAATTATTGTTTCGTTACATGCTGAAAGTGGCCAAAAAAGTCAAATCCAGTATGTTGGTAGCGAATGCATGGCATGCCCGTTCTGATGCAGCTTCATCTTTGGTGGTGCTGGTCGGGATTGCAGGAAACCTGTTGGGTTATCCTATTCTTGATCCGATTGCTGCCCTGGTGGTCGGTTTGATGATTATTAAAATGGGTTGGGAATTTGGCTGGCAAGCATTAAGTGATCTGATGGACCGGGCGGCAGATGAACATGAAATCCAGGCCATAGAACAGACCTTCCTTTCCACTGAAGGTATTCAGGGCGTACATAATATTCGGACCCGTAAAATGGGAGATATGATTATCGTGGATGCACATATTGAGGTAGATGGCAATCTGACTGTTCGTCAAGGACATGATATTTCAGTGAATGCGAGAAATCAGGTGATGAAGAAGCATCAGGTGATTGATGTCATCACCCATATGGATCCGGTTTGATTTATCCTAAAATGGTGAATAACAGCCTAAGCGACCGGGCGCTGAACAGCATCAATGAAAATCGAAAAATAGCTTTATTGGGTCCAGCGCCACCTTGTGTTTCATATTGAAGGTGACATAACAGCAATAAAATAATTTTCAAAAATGTCTTTAGAATAAAATTTGAGTAACAACGCATATGAATATGAAGAAACTCACGCTGGTCGGTGCAGTAGTGATTCTGGGGTTGGTGGCCTATCTGCTCTGGAAAAATATGAACCAGCCTAATACAGAGGCTTTAGTCAGTGGTAATGGACGGATTGAGGCGACTGAAATCAATATATCCAGTAAGTTATCCGGCCAGTTGGAAGAAATCCTGGTACAGGAGGGAGATTTTGTTGAGCCTGGCCAAGTTTTGGCTCGGATTAAAGTCTCTGCACTGGAAGCCCAACTACGTGAAGTCCAAGCCCAGCAGCGCCAGGCTCAGGATGGCATTGCGACTGCAGAAGCTCAGGTGTCGATGCGCATCAGTGAAAAAGCTGCAGCCAAAGCGATGGTCGAGCAGCGTGAAACAGAACTGGTCGCTGCAAAGAACCGTTTGGCACGTACCGAAATTCTGGCCAAAGAAGGTGCATCATCGAAACAGCAACTGGATGATGAGCGGGCTGATGTCAAAAGTGTCGCAGCCGTGCTAAGTGCGGCAAGAGCACAAGTGGACAGCGCACAAAGTGCGATTGTCGCGGCACGCAGCCAGGTGTCGAGCGCCCGTTCGCAAGTCGATGCTATCAAGGCAACAATTGAACGGATCAATTTTGATATTGAAGATGCCCAGCTTAAGGCACCGTTAAAGGCGCGTGTCCAGTTTCTGGTAGCGCAGCCGGGTGAAATGATTTCGGCAGGTGGACGGGTTATGAATCTGATCGATCTGTCTGATGTGTATATGACTTTCTTCCTGCCGGAAACCGTGGCTGGACGTATCGCAATAGGCACTGAAGTCCGTATCGTACTGGATGCGGCCAAAAACGTGGTGATTCCTGCCAAGGTATCATTTGTCGCGGATACTGCGCAATTCACGCCGAAGACGGTGGAAACTGAAAGTGAACGTCAGAAACTGATGTTCCGTATTAAGGCAAAAATTGATCCAGCGTTGTTACAGAAACACATCCAGCAAGTCAAAACCGGTCTGCCAGGTGTGGCCTATATCAAAATTGACGAGAATGCGCCTTGGCCTGCATTCCTCAGCAATCTGGTTCAATCATGACAGCAGTATCTGCACAGGGCGCAATCGTTGCCGAGATTCAGCAGGTCAGTCTGAAATATGGCAAAACCCAGGCCTTAAAGGACATTTCCTTGTCACTGCCTGCGGGTTGCATGATGGGTCTGATCGGCCCGGATGGCGTGGGGAAATCCAGCCTGCTGGCCTTGCTGGCCGGTGCCAAGGTCGTTCAGCAAGGTCGCTTGATGGTCCTCGGTGGTGATATTGCCGATGCCAAGCACCGCAGAAAAGTCTGCCCGCATATTGCCTATATGCCGCAGGGCTTGGGCAAGAACCTATCCAAAACCCTTTCGGTTGAAGAAAACCTGCAGTTTGTTGCGCGTCTGTTTGGGCATAATGCTGCTGAAAGCCGGAAACGTATTGATGCACTGACCAAAAGTACGGGGCTGTATGAATTTCTCGATCGTCCGGCCGGGAAACTGTCCGGCGGGATGAAGCAGAAACTTGGCCTGTGCTGTTCCCTGATTCATGATCCCGACTTTCTGATCCTGGATGAGCCAACTACAGGGGTTGACCCCTTGGCACGTGCACAATTTTGGGAGTTGATTAACCGCATTCGTAATGTCCGCCCACAGATGAGTGTGATTGTGGCAACTGCCTATATGGATGAAGCACAGGGCTTTGACTGGCTGGCGATGATGGATGCAGGCAGTATCCTGAAAACGGGTAGTCCCGAGGAACTGCTGACTGAGACTGACAGTCACAGTCTGGAAGAAGCCTATATCAAGCTGTTGCCAGAGCAAAAGAAACAGGGTTATGAACCGGTGGTGATTCCGCCTTTAGCGGATGATGGTTCGGATGGCTATGCGCTGGAAGCCAAGGAGCTGACGGTCAAATTTGGTGACTTTACCGCAGTGGATCATGTCAATTTCCAAATTCGGCGTGGAGAAATATTTGGATTCTTAGGCTCGAATGGTTGTGGTAAATCGACCACGATGAAGGTCTTGACCGGATTGCTGGAGGCTTCGGAAGGGCAAGCCTGGCTGTTCGGGCAACCGGTGCAAGGCAGTGATATTGCTACCCGTCGGCGTGTTGGTTATATGTCGCAATCCTTTTCACTCTACAGTGAACTGACGATTATCCAGAACCTGGTACTGCATGCCAAACTGTTTCATGTGCCGGAAGAACAGATTGATGCGCGTGTTGAGCAGATGCTCCAGCGTTTTGATCTGATGGAACTGAAAGACAAATTGCCTGACGATTTGCCGCTCGGGATCCGCCAGCGTCTGTCACTGGCGGTGGCGCTGGTCCATAATCCGGAAATCTTGATTTTGGATGAACCAACCTCCGGTGTAGACCCGATTGCCCGGGATAAATTCTGGCATGATCTGATCACCCTGTCGCGCAAAGATGGGGTCACCATCTTTATTTCCACGCACTTTATGAATGAAGCTGAGCGCTGTGACCGGATGTCGCTGATGCATGCCGGTCGGGTTTTGGACAGTGCTGCACCGGTGCAACTGATGCAGAACCGGCAGGCTGCATCTTTGGAAGATGCATTTATTGGCTATCTGCTGGATGCTGGTGCAGGCAGCCAGACTCCCGCTGAAGAAGAGCTGGAGAGTAGTCCAGCCGAGCGTCAACCTGCCCGGACGCAGCAGAGAAAATCCAGTCGATTTAGCCTGCAACGCCTGCTTAGTTATGCCTGGCGGGAATCGCTGGAACTGGCCCGTGACCCGATTCGCGCTACCATGGCTTTGGTCGGCTCGATTATTCTGCTCTTTGTCATGGGTTACGGCATTACCATGGACGTGGATGATCTGACTTTTGCAGTGCTGGATCGGGACCAGACCGGGCTGAGCCAGAATTACAGCATGAGTATTGCCGGTTCGCGTTATTTTGTTGAAAAGCCTCCTTTGCAAAGTTATGACGACCTGGATCAGCGCATGCGCAGTGGCGATATTGCTTTAGCCATTGAGATTCCGCCCGGTTTTGCCCGGGATGTGGCCCGGGGCGAAGAGGTCAAGATTGGGGCCTGGATTGATGGGGCCATGCCACAGCGTGCCGAAACGGTCCAGGGATATGTACAGGGCATTCATGCACACTGGTTGATGCAGCAGGCACTGGAGCAAAGCGGGTATAAGATGTCGAGTACGGTCAATGTGGAAACCCGATTCCGCTATAACCCGGATATCAAGAGCTTGCCGGCGATGGCACCAGCCTTATTTCCGCTGCTCATCCTGCTGATTCCGGCCATGCTGACAGCGCTGTCTGTGGTGCGGGAAAAAGAACTGGGTTCGATTGTCAATTTGTATGTCACCCCGGTCACCCGTAGCGAATTCCTGATCGGCAAGCAGATTCCGTATGTCGTACTGGCCATGCTGAACTATTTCCTGATGTGCCTGATTATTGTGGTGATGTTTGATGTGCCGATTAAAGGCAGTTTTCTGACCCTGACCCTGGCCTCATTCCTGTTTATTATTTTTTCCACGGGTACGGGGTTGTTGGCTTCCGCCCTGACCAAGAGTCAGATCGCTTCGATGTTTCTGGTAATGCTTGGTACGCTGATTCCGGTGATGCAGTTTGCCGGTATTATTAATCCGGTTTCTGCGCTGGAAGGCTTTGGTCGCTGGTTTGGCGGGATTTATCCTGCCACACATATGGTGAATATCAGCCGTGGCGTGTTTAACAAAGCTTTAAGTTTTGAGGATTTGCATCAGTCGCTTTGGGTCATCCTGCTATCGGTGCCTGTCATTATGTGTGCGGCAATCCTTGCACTAAAAAAACAGGAGTCCTAGGATGTTCAGCCAGAAAATACAGAATATCTACCAGCTCGGTTGCAAGGAATTGTGGAGTCTATGGCGTGATCCGGTCATGCTGATTCTGATCATCTACACCTTTACCGTGGCGATTTATACGGCGGCCACCGCCATGACCGATAGCCTGAACATGGCTCCGATTGCAATTGTAGATGAAGATCATTCAACCTTGTCGGAGCGAATTACCTCTGCATTTTATCCACCGTATTTTATTCCACAAAGCACTGAACTGAATTACATGGATGCCGGAATGGATGCCGGTGAGTTTACGTTTGCCTTAAATATTCCGGTTAATTTCCAGGAAGATGTACTCGCAGGAAACGAGGCTGCGATTCAGGTCAATGTGGATGCCACACGCATGTCTCAGGCGATGACCGGGGCAGGTTATATCCAGCAGATTGTACAGTCCGAAGTGAGTGAATATGTGCTGCACAGCCGGGAAGTGAGCAGTATGCCGGTCGAGCTGGAGATGCGTGCCCGCTTTAACCCGACGCTGGACCAGAAATGGTTCGGCAGTGTCATGGAAATCATCAATAATGTGGCGATGCTCTCCATCATTCTGACCGGAGCTGCGTTAATCCGGGAACGTGAACATGGCACGGTGGAACACCTGATGGTGATGCCGGTGACGGTGTTTGAAATTATGATGTCCAAGGTCTGGTCCATGAGTCTGGTGGTGTTGCTCGCGGCATTTGTCGGGCTGAAACTGGTGGTACAGCTGGCCTTAAAGGTTCCGATTGAAGGGAATTTGTGGCTCTTCTTCTTTGGCGCCTTGTTGACCCTGTTTGCCACCACCTCGATGGGCATCTATCTTGCGACCATGTCGAAATCCATGCCGCAGTTTGGTCTGTTGATGATGCTGATTTTGATCCCGATGGAAATGCTCTCAGGCGGGATGACACCACGTGAAAGTATGCCGGAGTTTTTACAGTATTTTATGCTGATCGCCCCGACCACGCATTTTGTCGAGCTGGCCCAAGCCATTCTGTATCGAAATGCCGGGTTGAATATCGTTTGGCCGTCGTTTGTCTGGCTGGTTGGAATTGCCGTGGTGTTTTTTTATGTGGCCTGGAAACGTTTTAAAGACACCATTCATACCATGACCTGAGCATTTTTCTAGCGGTACTTTTTAGGAAAAATTAAGGATAAGTCAATTTTGGCATTTTTGAGTAGAGATAGGTTGCTAGCAAACCTATCTTTCTTATCTATAGACTGAGGATTTATCCCCATCATGGGTTGACCGTGTTCGGATCATATAAAAAAGCGATCTTATGCCACTGTCACATTAAATAATGATCCGATCCATGAGCTGAATAACATTGCGATAATTCCCCAAAGCATTACCCGAATTGAGCCTCTCCAGATACTGACTCCGCCCACATAACTCGCCAATGCCCCCATAATGCCGAGGCTTAATACTCCGATCAGCATCACGCCTTTCTCTAAGTATTGCTCGGGCAGCAGCATAATTGAAATTAAAGGAAAGAGTGAACCAACAGTAAATGCAATGGCTGAAGAGAATGCAGCACGAAAGGGCTGGGCAGAGGTATGATCCAAAATACCAATTTCATCACGAGCATGTGCATCTAAAGCATTATGTGCGGTCAGTTGGCGGGCGACTTCTTCAGCTAAAGTGGGTTGTAAGCCACGTTGTATGTAAATATTCTTGAGCTCATTTAATTCAGGCTCGGGATGGCGTTGCAGTTCACGTTCTTCCATCTCCAGATCATTCTTTTCAATGTCTTGTTGTGATTTAACTGAGATATATTCACCGGCCGCCATCGATGCAGCCCCAGAGATCAATCCGGCGATACAGGTCACCAGTAGCGTATGAGTAGATGCGCCACTGGCTGCGATTCCCACCACCAGACTGGTGACCGAAATAATCCCGTCATTTGCGCCCAGCACCGCTGCACGTAACCATCCAGCACGTTCGATGTAATGTTTTTCAAGATGATATGAATGGCGCACGATGGATTCCCCTTGTTGTTATCATGATGATTATAGTTAAATTTCTTTCACTGCAGACATTATTATTGACTAATTTCAAAAAAAGCTGCTGCGTAACCTCAGTGATTTGGCTCTCTAATCTTTCCAGCAAACCTGCACAATGAAGCTAAGATCAATCGTGGCTACAATACACCTCATACAGTGTTTGCATGATTTTTAGCACTCGCATATCGCTTAATTGATAAAAAATCTGTTTACCTTCCCGTCGTGTCGATACGATCTGACTGCTTCTTAATACAGTCAGTTGTTGTGACAAGGTGGGTTGGTGAATATCCGTGCGAAGTTCTATTTGCTGGACATTCAGCTCGCCATCGACCAAAACACAGAGAATTTTAAGACGGTCAGAGTTGGATAAAACTTTCAGACAATCACTGACAAGATCGACTTGTGCAAAGTCTATTCGCGCTTTTAACGGTGTAGTGTTCATGCATGTGTCCTAATAACCAATGATGAGATACAAAAAAATTCAGCTTTGCTGCTTGAATATTTTTATTTATTATATAATATAAAAATATATATTGTAAATGAGTAGATTTACCATGCATGATTTTCTCATCGCATTTCTAGGCGGATTACTGCTGGGGGTAGCCGTGGTTGGTTATCTTTATGTACATGGCCGTATTGCTGGGATCAGCGGATTGATTGGACAGGTACTGAATCCACAAACCATATTTAAAACTCCAGCTATCTGGTTTATGTCAGGTTTGATTATCACGCCTTTTATTTATGGGTTATTTGTCCAGCCTGAGATCGAGTTGAATGCCAGTCCTCTGATGATGATCATCGCGGGTCTGCTGGTTGGCTTTGGTACGCGCCTGGGTTCAGGATGTACCAGTGGTCATGGGATTTGTGGGATGAGCCGTTTATCGAAACGTTCTATCCTGGCCACCATGAGTTTTATGTTCGCTGGTTTTGTCACAGTTTATATCATTCGCCATATCACAGGAGCTTTCTAAATGAAGAATTTTCTGGCTTTCATTTTCGGCGGTTTGTTTTCTGTGGGGCTGATGGTCTCCGGGATGTCGAATCCGGAAAAAGTGCTCGACTTCCTGGATCTGTTTGGGAACTGGGATGCCAGCCTGGCTTTTGTGATGATGGGTGCAATTGCTGTAGCATTTATTCCCTTTCAAAAAGCGCTACGCAGCCAGGCACCTAAAACGATCTTTAATGAACCGATCGACTTGCCAAAGAATAACAAAATTGATCCTAAACTGATTTCGGGCAGTCTGCTCTTTGGTATCGGTTGGGGGATTGCCGGGATATGTCCTGCACCAAGTTTTACCCTGATTGGTCTTGGGCATTATCAGGTCCTGTATTTTATTGCCGCAATGCTTGTGGGCGTGTTGATTCACCGTAAGTGGGCAGGAGCTTAATCATGTCAAATTCCCCAGTTGTAAAAGACTTTTTCCATGAAGATACCAATACCTTCAGTTATGTGGTGAGTGATCCATCAACGAAAGCCTGCGCCATTATTGACAGCGTGCTGGATTATGATGCCGCCTCTGCAACGACCTCGACCACTCATGCCGATCAGATTATTGCCTATATCCAGGCACAGGGATTAACCGTTGTGTGGATTCTGGAAACCCATGTCCATGCCGATCACTTGACTGCAGCGCAGTATCTGAAACAGGAACTGGGTGGCAAGATTGCAATCAGCCAGAAAATTGCGGTGGTGCAGCAGACCTTTGCTGCAATTTATCATCTGGATATCAAGCAGGTGAATGCCAATCAGCCATTCGATCATTTATTTGAAGATGGCGAACATTTCAAAATTGGTGAGCTGGATGTTTATAACATCCCAACACCGGGGCATACGCCTGCTTGCCTGAGCTATGTGGTTGAAGATGCTGTCTTTGTGGGTGACACGCTGTTTATGCCGGATTATGGTACGGCCCGTTGTGATTTTCCAAAGGGTAGTGCAGAACAGCTTTTTGATTCGGTACAAAGCCTGTATCAGCTCCCAGAAGATACCCGGGTCTTTTTATGTCATGACTATTTGCCTGAAACACGTGAATCGTATGTGTGTGAAACCAATATTCAGGCTCAGAAAACACAGAATATCCATATTCACGAGGGAATCAGCAAGGCTGAATTTACCCAGATGCGAAACCAGCGTGATGCCGGACTGAGTATGCCAAAGCTGATCCTGCCTTCCATTCAGATCAATATGAAAGGTGGACAGTTTCCAGCACCAGAAGAGAATGGGGTTTCTTATTTAAAGCTTCCGCTGAATTACTTCAAATAGGCAAGCTTTAAGATGAAACAAGCAGGTTCTTTTGTCGAATCACTTGAGTCAAGAGAGGTACAGGGGTGATGTGGTTGATACTGGAAGGGCTGGCAATTGGTGGCTTGCTGGGCTTAACGGGTGCTGGCGGCGGTATTCTGGCTGTGCCAGCACTCATGGCGAGTCAGGGGTGGACAGTAGCACAGGCTGCACCTGTGGGCTTGCTGGCGGTGACTCTATCAGCACTGGTTGGAACATTTGAAGGTTTGTCCAAGCGCATCGTACGTTATCGTGCCGCGCTCTGGATTGCACTGATCAGTATTCCGTCAGCGCGTTATGGCGTGCATTTGGCTGGAATTATCTCTCCTGTATGGCTCACGCTGGCTTTCAGTTTGGTGATGCTGATCATCGCTTACCGGATCTTCTTTAATAAGGTCCATGATCATGGAAATGCACTGTGCAAGGTTAATCAAACGACTGGTCGCCTGATCTGGAATATGAAAACTGCATTGTCTCTCGGCGCCATTGGTGTCGTGGCAGGTTTACTGACCGGTTTGCTTGGCGTGGGTGGGGGGTTCGTGATTGTCCCGGCACTGCGTAAAGTGACTGACCTGGATATGCGCAGCATCGTTGCAACTTCGCTGATGATTATTTTCCTGATTGGCGGTGTCAGTATTTCTGTACACGTATTGGATGGCTTTCAATACCCTGTTTCGGTCACGCTGACTTTCGTTCTGGCCTGTATTGTGGGCATGTTAATAGGACGTCGTGCGATGCACCGGATAGACAGTAATCAGGTGCAGAAAATTTTTGCCACGACTGTGATTGGGGTGGCGATCTATTTAATCTATTCAGCACTCATGGGCTAGTTCTGTACGCTGTCTGGATAAAAATGCCTGAGTTGATGCCTGCCGGATGAGATTTGTCATCTGGCTGGACATTAAACAGCTGTAGCATATGAAAAGACTTGAGCACAGCTACGGTTTGCATAGCCTGATCGTGGCAACAGGGTTGAAACAAGCCGGTTGGAAATTGAAGCTAAACAGCTTTTAATCTACCTGGTCATAGTTTATAAAATATGAATATGATTTTATGGCTGAGGAAGAATGAAAATGATGAAAACTGCAGAGCAATTGATTCTGAATGCAAAAAGCCGGATTCAGGAAGTGAGTGTAGCTGAACTGTTTGAAGCGATGAAAAACCATAAGACCATTTTGATTGATGTTCGGGAACCGGATGAATTTCAGGCGGCAGCGATAGACCGGGCGGTGAATTATCCTCGTGGTGTTTTAGAAATGAGGATTCACCAGCATCCTTTGGCGAGCCATCATTGCGATACCCTGCAGGCTTTGGAACATCTTAAAGATCAGCCGATTTATTTGATCTGTGGCACGGGTGGACGTTCCGCATTGGCAACCGATACCTTACAGAATATGGGTTTTACCCAGGTCAAGTCTGTGCAGGGCGGTTATCAGGCCTGGCTGGAGCAGGGTTATCCGGTAGAAAAATAAGCCGTAGAATAGGTAAAAAACCGTATTGTTTAATGTGAGAGGCAGTGATGAAATACAAAGAATTAACCCAGAACATTTCAGGCAGTTTAAGAACCTTAACTCAGGATTCACCTGATTTAATGAAAAGTTTTAATCAGTTATCCCAGACGGCTATGCGTGATGGCGTGATTGATCCCAAAACCAAGGAAATGATTGCTCTGGGGATTGGTGTCGCATCGCGTTGTGATGGGTGTATTGGTTTTCATGTCAGAACCCTGGTTAAAATGGGGATGACCCTGCAGGAGCTGGAAGAGCTTTTAGGGGTTGCTGTATATATGGGCGGTGGGCCTTCATTGATGTATGCCGCAAATGCACTGGATGCCTTTAAAGAGTTTTCCAGCTGATTGGATACGGGTCAATGGATGGCTGGCAGTCCTGCAGAGGTTAGAATCAAGCTGATTGAATAACAGGTGGATAAATCACAAAAAAACTGATGATTGAGGCTTCGTACTATTGATCTTGATCAGATTTCCTCATGCTAAAAAGTGTGCTTCAACAAGCGCACTTTTTTTGGCTGTATCTTAAGATTCAACTCAGCTTGAGTTGCTATGCTGTACTTAAAATAAAGTCAGCACAGGTTTTTTATGCTTCAGCGTACAACCACTTCTTCAACGGATTTACTGATCCGGTTTCTGCATATTGTCATCATGTTGAGTTTTACCGGGGCTTATCTGACTGGGGATGCAGAAGAATGGCATCAAATCCATATGGCCTTTGGCTATACCCTCGGGATCAGTCTGATATTAAGAATTTTATGGCAGTTTTGCGCTCCTCGGCTAGCTCATACTCAGCCTTCAGGGCCAAGCCGACGATTACAGGTAATCAAGCCCTTTGTGCAGCGTTATTGGGCACAGCCGCAGCAATGGCTTTCGCCAACATTTTTAAAAGCAGCCAGTTCCAGCCTGTTTCAGCTCAGCATAGTGGGTATTTTTCTCCTGTTGCCTTTAACGGTACTGGCTGGATTTTTTACCGACTATACGCATAGCCACAGTTTAAAAGAAATTCATGAATTATTCGCCAATCTGTTTTTAGCCAGTGTGTTGCTGCATTTGACAGCACTGATATTAAATAGTGTTTTGCTGAAAAAATGGCTGGCAAAACGGATGTTCTGGGGGAGCGAAACCCATTCATGGTTCACCCTGTTTGCTTCACTCTTTTCACTGGGTGTGTTGATCGCTTTCTGGTTTTTCTATTTTAGCTAAGCTTATATGAACGCAGAACAGAGAAGGAGATGATATTCAAACATTTCCTTTGACACATTGAGATGGTTCATAACATCCAATGACAAAGCATTGATGGAATGGATGGTTTAAATGGGATGAGTTCTGATAGGGGGGGAGTAATGAAAGTCATTAAGTTTGTGGCTTATTGGATAATCACCATTATACAGTTCTTTGGCGTTTACACCTATTTCAATGAGGTACTTGATTGGCATGGGATAGTGGGAATAATCGTGGCGATTATTACAGCGGGGATTCCTGTTGTTGGCACGACTGTAGGTGTGCTTGGGGTACATTATGGATGGGATTGGACTTGGCCTGCGGCTTTGGCATTGTACTTATGTCCGTACATTTTGATGGGCCTGATTATTCTTTTATATACTCTGTTTGATCATTGATCGCTCCTAACTCGTAGCATGACGGGTCTGAAGCCACGCCCCATCTGCGCTGTCTGCTGCTATGGATTGGTGAAGCCACAGCAACAATACTGCATGTACGCTGCTGTGACAGAATTCACTCATAATCCGTTGGTCTGCATGGGCTATCCCTACATTAAAACGTGGGAAATTCTGCATATATTGTTTTTAAATGGTTTCCAGCCATTGAATTTCAGATAACAGCTATTGTGTTAATTTTATAAATTTTTAATAAAAAACAAAAAATATATCCATTTAAGAAAACTCTCTTAGGATTAGATCTCGATGGCTTTTTAATATCCAGTAGGTATCAAAGAATCAAGCAATGGGCTAAATCAATTAAAAAAAGACATTTTAGTTATCTGGCTCATTGCAAAAGATAAATAAACATCCAGTTTTATAAAAAATTTAGCAGTAATAATAGGTACTTATACTGTATCATCTATTGATCTAATTCCTGATAAATTAATGTGTTTTCACAATTTAAGTGATTATGCCAGTTAGTTTTTTTTCAAACAATTTTATAATTTTAATGGTAAATTAGGGATTCAGTACACCTAATGAATGGAAGTCTAAAAACTAACTAGAAAAATTGAGGAAAATTATGGGTGCTTTAACAGGATTTAAAGTTCTTGATTTAAGTCGAATTCTAGCAGGGCCGTGGTGTAGTCAAATACTAGCAGATCTGGGTGCAGAGGTGATCAAAGTTGAGAGACCTTTTCAGGGAGATGATACCCGTATTTGGGGACCTCCTTTTTTAAAAAATAATCAGGGTGATGAGACTGGTGAATCTGCTTATTATCTATCTGCGAATCGAGGAAAGTATTCAGTCGCCATTGACATGGCAACAGAAGAAGGCCAAACGCTGATTAAAAAAATGGTCTTAGACTGTGATGTGCTGATTGAAAATTATAAAGCTGGTTCATTAAAAAAATACGGTCTGGATTATGAAAGCATGAGTCAACTCAATCCGAAATTAGTTTACTGTTCAATCACAGGTTTTGGACAAACAGGTCCACGCGCCATTGAACCGGGATATGACTTTATTATTCAAGGCATGGGCGGCATGATGAGTGTTACAGGTGAGCGTGATGATTTACCCGGAGGTGGGCCGCAGAAGGCGGGTCTGGCATTTGCAGATTTAACTACAGGCTTATATGCTGCAATTGCCATTCAGGCCGCATTGCTTTCACGAGTGAGTACTGGTGAAGGTCAGCATATTGATATGGCGCTCTTAGACTCTCAAGTTGCTTCTCTTTCGGTATTAGCAATGAATTATTTAACGTCAGAAAAAATACCGGGCCGTTTAGGGAATGCACATGCCAATATTGTCCCGTACCAAGTCTTTAAGGCGAAGCAAGGTGAGTTTATTATCGCTTGCGGTAATGACCAGCAGTTTCAGATGTTATGTGACAGTATTTGCCTACCAGAACTTTCTCAAAATCCAAAATTTGTAAAAAATATGGGCCGTGTGACCCATCGTGAAGAAATTACCGCGTTATTGCAGCAGCATTTTATGACTCAACCCGCAAAGTATTGGGTCGAACGTATTCATGCGGTGAAGGTTCCGGTTGGTATGATTAATGATTTACAGCAAGCATTAGAAGAAGAGCAGGTGATATCCCGTAAAATGCTCGTCAGGATGGAGCATCCATTACGTTCCGATTATCTTTCAATTGGTTCACCCATTAAATTGTCTAAAACCCCAGTCCAATATGTTAAAGCACCCCCTTATTTGGGTGAGGATACTGACAAAATTTTAAACCGTTTTGTTTCTGAAGATGAATTGAAAGCTTTAAAGCTTAAAAATATCATTCAGCAAGGCTAAAGTAAAAGGCACGCTATGTGCCTTTTAATCTTTTGATTTTAATCACAGAAAACAGCAAACTCTTCGGCAGGAACACGCGGTGTATGTAATTGATTCACTGCTTGAGTTTGATCGGCATATCCCAACGCCACAGCGCAAACTAATTCTTCATTTTCCGGAATGTCAAGAACCTTGGCTACAATTTGATGAAATGGGTTCCATGCGGCTTGAGGGCAGCTATCAATTCCACGTGCTTTGGCTGCGATCATGACATTTTGAATCATCATCGCAATGTCCATTTTTGAGCCAGTTTCTAAAGTCGTGCTTAAAGTAAAAAATAGGCCTACGGGAGCATCAAATAACTGATAATTACGTAAATGTTGCTGCTGCATTTTCTGCTGTTCACCTTTTTTAATATCTAGCAAACCGTAAAGTCCCCAGCCGTTTTCACGGCGGCGCTCAATAAATGGCGATGTCCATTGCTCGGGATAATACTTAAACGTTTCTTGATGATGGCTTGTAATTTCAGGCTGCTCAAAAATCTGGCTTTGCGCTGCACAGACCTGCTGAATCAGCTCTTTGCGTTTTTGGCCAGTCACGACATAAACTTTCCAAGGCTGAATATTGTTGCCTGACGGTGCACGGCAGGCGATGTTTAAAATATCTTTGATGGTCTGTTTATCAAGTGGGGTATTTTTAAAAGCACGTACAGAATGCCTTGAGGTAATGGCTTGATCCACCAAGGTATGTTGCTGCATTTGAAACTCCTTTTAATCTTCATATTTTGATTTTATGTAACTTCATAAATTTTATCAGTCCAAAACCTTGTGCATTGCTAGAAATAAAAATCGTACTAATTCGTGTCAGCATCAGGTTGTGCAAGGTGGATCTGTTTGAGGCCTGTATTCAACTTGTTGAGTAAGTGGATTAAACTGGCTAAATCATCTAAGGCAAAGCCAGACATTGCTTGACGGTAGAACTGAAAAAATTGTTCCTGTAAGTCGAGCCAGCTTTGTTGTCCGGATAGCGTGAGAGCTACATTTTTAGCCCGTTTGTCTTGATGAGAGGTGACACGTTGTACACTGCCTTCACGCTCTAATCGTTTTAAAACATTGTCTAAACTTTGCCGGCTAACCCCTAAGTATTCGGTTAAATCGGAAAATGACATGCCTGCATTATTGAGGTGCGGGCGTGAAAGAGCGCCCATCACAGCCCAATGAACGGGTGAAATACCAAGTTCATTTAAACATTGGCGATCAAGACTATTGCCTACCTGAAATAATCGGAAAAACAGCCGATTATGAATCATATATAAAGATTGATCGTAAATTCCAAGTTTTGAATCAGACATAGTTATTAAGCACGTTTTCTATTGATATTTGCAGCTAGTATATCGGCTCAAAACATAAGTACAGCTATTTTTGAGAAAAATTCGCTTTCCGTTTTTCTAAAAATGCCTGTATGCCTTCAGCAGCATCAGCGCTTTGGCTGCATTCCACAAAAAGTTTGGCTTCCAATTCAAGCCCCTTATAGATATTTAAATCGGTTGCGGATTGAACCGCTTGAATAATTTGCTGAATCGCTGCTGGAAATTGTGCTGCCAATGAATCTAAATAGGCTTTTCCGCTTTCAATCGGATCTTGCATGTCTATAATCTGATTCACCAAGCCGATGTTATAGGCTTCTTCTGCAGACACAATTTTGCCACTGGCAACCATTTCAAGCGCTTTTGATACCCCAATTAAACGCGGTAAGCGCTGTGTTCCGCCATAACCAGGAATTAAACCGAGTTTTATTTCAGGAAGTCCAAGACCTGCATCAGGGCTGCATAATCTAAATGTACAAGCCAAAGCCAGTTCAAGTCCGCCGCCCAAAGCCATGCCATGAATACAGGCTAGTGTTGGAAATTTTAATTCATGTATTTGCTGGAATAAGGCCTGACCTATTTGTATTTTATGCAGATGTTTTGCAGGACTTTTATTCAGTAATTCTGTAATGTCTGCACCCGCACAAAAGGCTTTGCCTTCACCCACGAAAATGGCGGCACGTAGATTCAGTGTTGAAATTTCCGACACAATTTTTTGTAAATTTTCAATCATATCTGCATTTAATGCATTTCTTGCTTCAGGGCGGTGCAATCGAATAACCGCAATATTATTTTCATAGTGAAGTTTAACAGGCATGTCCCATTTCCTTGGAAAATCAAATTTATAAAAAGCATAGGCTGAATCGTTTTTATGTCAATATATAAATATAAATTAATTTAAAAAATACCATTTATTAGGGTTTTATATTTATATATATGTAATGGTATTGACATAAAAAAAATCATTCACTAATCTGAGCTGGCTGTTTATTCAACAAGTTCGGGTTTTGATTTCTGTCAGAAATATCCAGACTACAATTGGATACGTATGGCTGACGGAGTGCTAAAAACAGTAATGAACTAAAACAACAATAACAATCAAGGAGTTGATTGATGAGTCAAGTCGATATGCAGAGTTTAGCGAGTGCAGCTAAATTCAACGGTTTTCATGCCAAAGTTTTAATGTGGTGTATGCTGATTATTATTCTCGATGGATATGATATTTCTGTTGCAGGAGCAGCTTTACCTTCGATTATGGAACAAATGAATGTAAGTGCTTCAACTGCTGGATTTATGGCGAGTTCAGCGCTATTTGGAATGATGATTGGTGCTATTTTTTTTGGTGGTCTTGCCGATAAAATTGGCCGCCGCTTAACCATTGCCATTTGTGTATTTTTATTCAGTGCTTTTACTGCGATAGCAGGTTTAACTGATGATCCCGTGACATTCAGTATTGTGCGTTTTATTGCGGGATTAGGCATCGGAGGTGTGATGCCAAATGTGGTTGCGCAAATGACGGAATATTCACCGAAGAAAGTGCGTAATGTTATGACCTCCTTGATGTTTTCGGGTTATGCTGTAGGCGGAATTTTAGCGGCGGTTTTAGGCAAGCAGTTTATTGTGCAACATGGCTGGCAGGTGGTGTTCTATGCTGCAGGTCTACCAGTCGTTTTGCTACCCTTTATCTTAAAATCTATGCCGGAATCTGTGGTTTATTTGGTGAAACACAATAAACAGGCCGAACTACGTAAGATTGCAGAGCAAATTACACCGCAAGCACAATTCCCTGCGGATGCAGTTTTTGTTAATGGTTCATCAAATAATAATTTAAAACCAACGGTGGGGCTGTTATTCAGTGACGGACGTGCTTTCAGTACTCTGATGTTTTGGGTGGCATTTTTTACCTGCCTGTTTATGGTTTATGCGTTAAGCACTTGGCTCACAAAGTTAATGGCAATGTCTGGCTATTCATTAGGTTCAGCACTTACTTTTGTGATAGCTCTGAATATTGGCGCAATTGTTGGTGCAGTCGGCGGTGGCTGGTTAGCAGATCGCTTCCACATTAAATGGGTGCTGGTCATTATGTATGCCTTGGGCAGTGTCTTTCTGTATCTAATGACCTTACCTATGCCGATTACCATGCTGTATTTCATTATTGCTGTTGTGGGCGCTTGTTCAACAGGTGCGCAAATCGTTGCATATTCATACTGCGGTCAATTTTATCCAAGCGTGATCCGTTCAACAGGAATTGGCATGGCATCAGGTGTTGGACGTTTAGGCGCGATTGGCGCACCGCTATTAATTGGTTTTATTGTGGCTTTAAATTTACCAATTCAGCAAAACTTCTTTGTGATTGCTTTAGCAGGTTTAATTGGCGCTGTGGCTTTATCTTTAATTAATCATAGACGTGCAGATATGGCGCAAATACAGAGTAAAACCAATTTTAATTTAAAAGCTGAGGAAGCGTAAAATGAAAGCAGTGGTTGCTGTAAAACGTGTGGTTGATGCCAACGTTAAAGTTCGCGTTAAACCGGACAATAGTGGGGTTGACCTTACTAACGTTAAAATGTCAATTAACCCATTCTGTGAAATCGCAGTGGA